>JAISAK010000331.1 GCA_031266695.1 Treponema sp. | reverse complement strand
TTCCCGACTGTATCGGGAAGATGATACGGATTGTTTCCGACAAGGGCTATGAACTCCGGTTCAGAATGGAGCGTTACGAGGATCCTTTACAGGCCCTTAACCGCCTGATGCAGTCGGTTAAAGTGCCGGGCTAGCGGCGGCAAAGAGCAGATAACAAGGAACAGTGAGCAGTTAGCAAATAGTGCCGTTCGTGGTAAAATTCTTCATTTTTGCTGATTTATCTCTGATGAAAAAGCAAATGATGTTGCCCTGTTCCTTTGCTCATTGCTACTTGTTACCTGTTCCCTGCTCATTGTCTTCTTCTTCCGTCTCCGCAATTCCCAGTTTTTCCAGAGTGCGTCGGGCTTTGCGCGCAAGGCTTTCGCTTCTTTCTCCGGCAACCGCCCTTATTTCACCGGCAAGGGAGACGAACCCGTTATTGGCGGCCATGTCAAGACCGTAGGATTTTTCCAAAACCCCGCCGTCTTTGAGAAAGCGGCGGGCAATCGACTCAAGGCTTTCGGTTTTTGCTTCACCGATGCTTTTAAGAAAACCGTTGTAGAGGGCGGTCTGATTTTTTCTCTTTGCCTCGTCAAGCTCGAGGATCAGCCTGTCCAGGTATTTTGCCGGATTATTTTTCATAAGCATTTCCGCCGCCACAAGGCGGACTCTGTCGGAATTTTTCTTTTCGTTAAAAAGGCTTTCGACAATGCCGTCCGATTCTTCGTTCCCGATGGCGCCGAGGGCGCGGATTGCTTCGTCCTTTACCTGGGGAATATCGTCGCGTTCGGCGCGGAATTTAAGGTAGGGAATTGCCGCTTCCAGCCTGCGCTGCCTCGCGGCCTGGGCCGCCGCAAGACGGGTACGGTAATAAGAATCGCGAAAGGCTTCAAGGATTGCTTTGTCCACCTCTTCACCCGAAAAAGGCCCCAGCGCGGCGACAGCGCCGGAACGCACGTTGGGATCCCCCGCGCCGATTGAAACGAGGATAGCCTTCAGCCCCTCCGCGTCGCCGATTTTGGAAAGCGAATCGAGCGCCGCGATGCGGAGCGCCAGTCTCTCCTCGTCGCTTTCGGCAATTTCCGAAAGAAAGGCAACGCCGTTTTTGGAACCGACCGCTCCGAGGGCGGTGATTATTTCCCGGCGGTTTTCCTCTCCGGGATCGCCGTTTGTGTAATAATCAATAAGATAATCGGCGGTTTCATTGTTCCCTTCGGCGCCGCCCGCGCGTCCCAGGGCGCGGAAAGCGGTATTCATAAAACGCTGTTCCCTGGAATCCAGCAGTTCCCTTAAAACAGGAACCGCCCGGGCGGCTTTTACTTTTCCAATGTACTCCGCCGCGGAAAGAACCGTTCCGGTGGTTTCTTCGTCCCGCTCTTCTATGGCGCGAATTGCCCGATCCTCAAGGCCGCTTTTTTCACGATCCCCAAAAAAACTAAATAATCCCGAAAGGATATTCGGATTCCTTGTATTTTCCGAAAGGGCCGCAAGCTCGTCGTCAAGATAATCGGAGCCTTCGTTTCTTAAGGCCTGAATAAGGCCGGCTATTTCCGTTTCGGTACCGTAATGTATTGTCGCGAGCCTGGAGGCTTCAAGGGTATCCGCAGGGGGATCCTTTTTTGTCCCGGCGGCGTTTTCGGCCCGGACGCCGGCTTCGTCCGCTGTAGCGGCTTCGTCCGGCGCGGCGGCTTCGGGGCCGTGCAAGCCTTCCTCCTCCGGGATTTCCGCGGCATTGCTTTCCTGGGCGGGAAGGAGGGCGCCAAAGGGCGCGGCGAAAAAAAAGCTTATCGGGAATACTAAAAAAAAGATATGTTTCATGGAGCGCCTTCATTATAGCGGGAAAGGAATTCTTTTTTAAACGATTCGTAACGATTCTCGTCGATGGCTTTACGGGCCGTTTTAACAAGATCGTTCAAAAAATACAAATTATGGTAACTTGCAAGCATGGAACAAAGAATCTCCCGGGTTTTGAAAAGATGGCGGAGGTAGGCCCTGCTGTATCCGCGGCAGACCCTGCATCCGCACTCCTCATCTATCGGCAGAAAATCAAGGCGGTTTTCGTTCTTTTTCAGGGCAAAGGGTCCCCGCCTTGTGTAGACCCTGCCGTTTCTGCCTTCCCTGGTGGGGAGTACGCAGTCGAACATATCTATACCCTGCCCAATAGCGTCAAGGATATATTCGGGGGTTCCTATGCCCATAACATAGCGGGGTTTTTCGTCGGGCAGAAGCGAGGCGGTAAAACTCAAGAATTCGGAAAAAACCTCCGGCGGTTCCCCTACGGAAAGTCCGCCTATGGCCAGGCCCGGCGTATCGGCCTTGATACAGGCCTCTACGCTTTGTTCCCGGAGATCCCGGTAGAAATTCCCCTGGACTATGCTGAAAAGGCTGCCCCCGCGGGCCCCCGCGGGCCCCGGACCGTTTCCCCGCTTTTCCTCCCAGCGCCGTTTCGCGCGGTAAAGCCATTCGCCGGTTATCGTCAAAGCTTTTTCCGCGTCCCGCCTGGAGCTTTGCCAGGGGGTGCAGAAATCAAGCTGCATCTGTATGTCGCTTCCGATGAGGGTCTGAATATCGACAACCGATTCGGGTGTAAGAAAATGGCGGGAGCCGTCAATGTGGGACTGAAACCGCGCGCCCTCGGGACTTATTTTCCGCAGCGCCGAAAGGGAAAAAACCTGAAAGCCCCCGGAATCGGTAAGGATATTCCTGTTCCAGTTCATAAATTTGTGGAGACCGCCGGCCGCTCCAAGCACTTCCGTCCCCGGCCTGAGGTACAGGTGGTAGGTGTTTGAAAGGATGATCTCAAAGCCGATTTCCTCAAGATCCCCGACCGTAAGGGCCTTGACGGCGCCGTTGGTTCCGACCGGCATAAACACCGGGGTCTTTACGGTTCCGTGGGGCAGGCTTAAGATCCCTGTCCGGGCGCGGCTGGATGTATCGCGGCCGGAGACCGCGAAAAAGGAAGCGTCCATCAGGTTTTTGTACTCCGCAGGAGAAGAATCCCGATGCCGATGAAGATAAAAATGGGAAACCACGCGCCCACTATAGGAGGTATGTAACCGAGCCTGGCCATCATCATGCTGATCATTTCCATAACGTAAAAAACAACCGCCGCCACAAGGCTCGCGAGGAGGCTCATAAGGAGGATGTTTTTTCTAAATCTGCTCCCCATGGAAATCGAAAGAATCATCACCACCAAAGACGCGGTGGCAAAGGAAAAGCGGTGATAATAATCGGCTAGGGCTTCGACAAAAGGAAGCCCCGCGGCTTTAAGATCCTTTACGAGGAGTCCCGCGTCCCGCGCGGGAAGTTCCTCGGCCTTTACCGCGCTTCTTCTGAAAGTATCGGGATGTTCCCGGTACATGCTGTTGCCGGCCGGAAGAGGCCTTGTTCTGAGCATTCCGTTTTCCCATTGGTAGATCACGGGATTCTGCAATACCCAGTATTCGCCGTTCCAGCTTGCCCTTGGAGCGCGTATCAGGGAAATAAATTCGCCCCCGGGGTCCAGTTCGACGATACCCACGCCGTTAAGCACCCGGGCGGCGTGATCGTAGTAATCCACCGAATAGATAAGCTGGCTGTTTCTTGCCTTGATGACAACATCCGAATTATTCTCCGTTGTCTGCTGGTGAAGAAAACGCCGGGAAAGTTCATTTTTAACGCGCAGAGTCGGGATAACCACAAGATCGTCAAAGAAAAACGAGAAAACCGAAGCCATTAAGCCAATAAAGACAAGGGACATGCTGAAACGCCAAAAGGGAATTCCGGAAGAAAAAATCGAGGTAAGCTCGTTCCTTGCGTAAAGATCCCCCAGCGTATAGGCCGCCGCGAAAAGAAGCGAGATGGGCATGGCATAGGAAAAACTTTTGGGAAGGTAAAACAAACTAATCCGCATGATTTGAAGAAAGGGAACTTCGTAATTAAGGTAGCGCACAAGGTTGATAAAAAGATCCATAAGGGAAAGGAGCAGCACAAACAGGGCCGCCGCAAACGTAAAAATGGGGAAAAATTGTTTGGCAAGGTAGCGATCCAGTATCATTTGCGGGTCTTTACAACGGCAAGGATGAGGCCCGCGCCGATTGCCAGAATATTGGGCGTCCACATTGACCAGAAGGGCGAATAGCCCAGGCGCATCCCCATAGTTTGTCCGCCGAGAAGCAGTGCCCAATACAATACCGAAATAATGAGGCCGAAGATAAATCCGACGGTCTGCCCGCTTTTTTTTGCCGTAAGGCCCAGAGAGACCGCGAGGAAAACAAAGGAAAAAGCCCCGAGGGGGATGGAAAACTTTTTGTAATATTCAAGGCGGTAAATAAGCAGGCTGTGTTCCCTTTTTATCCCTTCCAGGGCCGTCGTCTCTCTCTGATACGCGGATAACAAATTTGTCCTTCTGTTCCAGGATTCCCCGGCGGGCCCCGCCCGAAGGCTTTCTTCCAGAACGGAGGCCTGGGACATGATCCTGCTCCGCCGCTCCTCCATGCGGACATTCCGGTCGATGGTTTTTTGCCGTATTCCCCGGCGCACGTCGGTGGAACTCATTTCCCGGGGGCTTATGGAAGACATGGCCTGAATAAGATCCTCCTGGGGCACCCAATAACGCAGGAAACCCGCCGACGCGTAATCGTAGTCTTCGCGGGCAATTTCCTTTGAGGATTGTATGAAAGCGCGGTTCAGATCCAGGCTTAAACCGTTTTTTCCCGCGTCTTTAAGCTCCGCGTTATTCGCCATGATAATCCTGCGCTCACCGTCGCTTGTCCGGTCCAGGATAAGCACATTGTCGATGGCGCCGCCGCTTACATTCCCCGTAACGATAACCGTATCTTTAAAACGTTTTACCGAATTGGCTTCAAGCTCCAGCGCCGGGGTGGAAAAAAGAATTTGGCGGTAAAGCCTTGAAAACTGCACGGTCCCCGCCGGAAGGAGTACGTCATTGGCGAAAAAGGAAAGCATGGAAATAACCACGCCCACGGTAATGGAGGGGGCAAAAACATTTTTATAGGAAAGGCCGGAAGACAGCATAACCAGTATTTCATTATCGCTTGTCAGGCGCCCTACGGTCATAAGGGTTCCCACGAGCGAAGCAAAGGGAGCCGCCATAGCGACAACCGAAGGAAGCGAAAAAAGAACCAGAAGCGCAACCTGGCTGAAGGGTACGTGCTTGGTAAGTATTTCCTGGGCCATAAGAAGGAGCTGGTTTACAAAAAAAATAAAAAAGAAAAAGAGGAAAGAAATAAAAAAGGAAAAAAAACTTTCGCTTAAAATATAGCGGTAAAGGGTCCATGATACGGAACGAAGATTTTCCCCTCCCCCGGCCGGAAGGGACGGCCCGGGTTCCGCAGGAAATCCCCGTGATAAAAAAACCCGCAGCGTTTTCATGGCACCCCCGCAACAGGCCCCTAGACGCCCGTCGATCCGAAACCACCCTCCCCTCTTTTCGTTTCCGTGAGGGACGCGGCATCGACAAGTTCCGCCCTGCAGACGGGCACGGCCACCAGTTGGGCGATCCTGTCGCCGTTACGCACCGTAAAGGGTTCGGAGCCAAGGTTAATCAGAATTATTTCCAGTTCGCCCCGGTAATCGCTGTCAATGGTTCCGGGAGAGTTCAGCACCGTTACGCCGTAACGCAGGGCAAGCCCCGACCGGGGGCGCACCTGGGCCTCGTATCCGGCGGGGATTTCAATTCTAAGCCCCGTAGGAATCTTCACGCGGCCCCGGGGCGGAATGTCAAGGGAGGAATCAAGGAAGGCCCGCAGATCAAAGCCCGAGGCGCCTTCGCTTTCATATTGAGGAAGGGGAATGGAGGCGTCCTTACGTAATATTTTAAACGCAGGCTCCCCGTTCATCCGTTTATACTCCTCTAAAAACGGCGGCGGGGGCGATCTTCCCGGCCGCGGCTGTCCCGGCCCGAATTTCCGCCTTCCTCCGCTCCGTTCGGATCAATGGCGTCGATGTAGGAAAGGTTAAGCCTGCCCATTTTGTCAACCTCAAGCAGCTTTACGGGTATCTCCTGCCCTTCTTTTATTACGTCGGTAACCTGCGCGATCCGCTGGCGCGAAAGCTTGCTGATGTGTACCAGCCCTTCCTTGCCGGGAAGGATCTCCACAAAGGCGCCGAAATCCATAATACGCTTGACCACTCCGTTGTAAACCCTGCCCAGCTCCGGGTCGGACACGATGCCCAGAACCGCCGTTTTCGCGTCCTCGGCGTCCTTGGAGCTTTTGCCGAAAATGGTTACGGTTCCGTCGTTTTCCGTGTCGATTCGCACACTGTACTGTTCGCAGAGGGCCTTGATGTTTTTTCCGCCGGGGCCGATAAGGGCGCCGATCTTGTCCACGTCTATTTTAAGGCTTTCGATCTTGGGCGCGTACTCGCTGATATGATCCGTCGGCCTGCTGATGGTTTTATTCATGATCGAAAGGATATGAAGCCTGCCGTTCCTGGCCTGATCCAGGGCCTTTCGCATAATCTCCGGGCTTACCCCCGCGATTTTGATGTCCATCTGGAAACCGGTAATGCCTTCTTCGGTTCCGGCAACCTTAAAGTCCATATCGCCCAGGTGATCCTCTTCGCCGAGAATATCGGAAAGTACCGCGTAACGATCCCCGGGGCCCCCGGAACCTTCGGTGATAAGGCCCATAGCAATGCCGGCCACGGGTTTTTTCATGGGTACTCCCGCGTGGAGCATGGAGAGGGTTCCGCCGCAGACCGAAGCCATAGAAGAGGAGCCGTTTGATTCCATAATCTCCGAGACCACCCGGATCGTATAGGGGAATTCCTCTTTCGAGGGAACCATTGCTTCCAGGGAACGCCGCGCAAGATTGCCGTGGCCGATTTCCCTTCTGCCGGTGCCCATGCGTCCCACCTCGCCCACCGAATAGGGGGGGAAGTTGTAGTGGAGAATGAAGTTTTCCCGCTTGTCCCCTTCGATGTCGTCGAAGATCTGTTCGTCAAAAACCGTTCCCAGGGTGGTTACCACCAGGGACTGGGTTTCGCCCCGGGTAAAGAGGGCCGAACCGTGGGTCCGGGGAAGCAGGCCGACCTCGCAGGTAATATCCCGGATGTCCTCGGTTCCCCGTCCGTCCACCCGTTTTCCCTTGTCAAGAATCGAGGAACGGAGGAGCTCGTACTGCAGGTCTTCAAAGAGGGCGTTAAAAAGTTTTTTCTGGTTTTCATCCTCAAGCTGGGCGGCGTAACCGGCCGCGATTTCTGATTTTACCGAGGCAATGGCGTTGTGGCGCTCCCCCTTGCTTTTAAGGAAGCAGGCGGCCTCAAGCAGCGGCAGGGCCGCGCCGCGGATGGCTTCCTTGTTTTCAAGGGAATAAACCGGTTCGGTAAGGGGAAGTTTCTCCCGGCCCGAAAGTTCCCGAAGTTTTGCCTGGAGGCCGCACCATGCGATGATCATCTGGTGGGCTTTTTCAAGGGCCTCGATCATCAGGTCTTCGTTTACCTCTTTGGCGCCCCCTTCAACCATTGTAATTCCGTCTTTTGTACCGGCCACGACAATTTCCAGGGTGGATTTTTCAATCTGTTCGTAGGTGGGGTTGACCACAAGTTCGCCGTTAACCTGGCAGACCCGGACGCCGGCGATGGGGCCCTTAAAGGGAATATCCGAGATATGCACAGCGGCGGAAGAAGCAATGATGGCGAGGATATCGGGCGGATTGATTTGATCCGCGGAAACCGTGGTGGGAACCACCTGTATTTCCCTGCCGAAGCTCTTTTCAAAGAGGGGGCGCATGGGCCGGTCAATAAGCCGGGACACAAGAATTTCCTTGTCCTTGGGCCTGCTTTCCCGCTTGATAAAACCGCCGGGAATTTTCCCCGCGGCATAGTACTTTTCGTTGTAATCAACCGTGAGGGGCACATAGTCAAGGCCCTCCACGGATTCCGAAGACGAGCAAACAGTGGCGATAACCGCCGAACCGGCGTACCGTGCGAAGACGGCGCCGTTGGCCTGCTTTGCGATCCTGCCGGTTTCGAGGATTAAATCCTTGCCGGCGATTTGTAATGTAACTTGTTGAAGCATTATTTTCGAAGACCTAATTCCTTGATAAGATTCCGGTATCCCTCCAAAGTTGTACGCTGAAGGTATTTTAACATCCGCCTGCGCTTGCCGACCAGGAATAAAAGGCCCCGCTGGCCGGACTTATCCTTTTTGAACTGCTTGCAGTGCCCCGTAAGCTGATTGATCCTTTCGGTCAGCAGGGCTATCTGCACATTTGAAGCTCCCGTATCTTTTTCGTTTTTTCCGAATTTGGTAACAATGGAGCCTGTTTCTTCTTTGTTTAAAGCCATATATTATCTCCTATTGGGTACTCTGTGAGCCGTTTCAAAAATTCAAACCCTTCCGGCTTAAAATCATTTTCTCCGTCTCCGGCCGGACTTTTTTTCGGAATAAGTATCTTTCCGTCAATAACGGAAATATCGGCCTCGGCGGCCGCGCCGTACAAACGCGCTTTATAAATTCCGTTACAGGGAACAAGCCTGAAAGCCGCCGCGGCGTCGTACAGGCGCCCTTCACTCCGGTCAAAAAACGGAATATCGGAAAGATCGATTTCCAGATTTCCGCCGAGAAGAGAGGCGGCGATTTCCAGATTTCCGCCCGAAACGGCCTCCCGTATCCGGCTTGAGCTGACCGGCAGCCCCCCGTCCCTGACCGGCTCAAGGAGTTCCGTCCTCAAGCCCCATGCCGCGGTCATGTCCCTTATTTCGCGGGCCCCCGTATCAAGCCCGTGGCCGCAGCGAAAATTTTCACCCAGCACAAGACGCTCAAGCCGGCAGTTTTTTTTCAACAGCCCGATAAACTCCCTTCCAGTCAGTTTACTGAAATCTCCGGAAAAGTCAATGAGTACGGCCTGCGCTATCCCCAGGGTTTCAAAGGCGCGTAATTTTTGTCCAAGGCTCATAATGTCACCGCCGTAGGAGCGCGGATTAAGCACCTTTTTCGGGTTTTGGACAAAGCTTATCACCGTCGGCAGGGAGGAAGATCCGGTAAGCCGTCCCAGAAGCTCCCGGTGCCCCCGGTGAACCCCGTCGAAAACCCCTATGCCGACCGAAAGGCCCCCGCTTTCTTTCTCCGCCCCGGGGCTGATAAAATCCCCCCAGTCAAAGACCCGCACAGGCTCCGTCCTTCGCGGAGGCGTATACACAGCCGTAGCGCCAGCCGTTCTTCCCGTCCCCGCCGGTTTCTTCCTCCGCAATGCCGGCAAAAATATCGCCGCAAAACAGGGCGGCCGCTTTCCCGGGTTTCGGGTCTTGCCCGGCGTCAATCAATGAGGCCCGGCCAAGAACCCGGGAAAGCGGTTTTCCCTGGATAATTTTTTCAACCATTCCTTCCTCAAGATCAAAATGAGGAAGTCCGAGGCGCGAAATTATACCCCGGTCTACGGGCTTGAGGGCTTCCAAAAGCGCCGTTCCCTCATCTTCCGGGGCCGGAACCGCGTCCGCGAGTTTAAAACCCGCGACGCCGGTGCGCAGCAGGGCGGCAAGGTGGGCCCGGGAACCGGCGGCAAGCGCGATGTCCCGCGCAAGCGAACGGATATAGGTTCCGCTTGAACAATGAACTCTGATTCGGGCGTCCGGGGATTCCCAGGAAAGGAGTTCCAGGCGGTAAATACAAACGGGCCTTTTTTTCATTTCCGGCGCTTTCCCCGCGCGGGCAAGGGCCGAGGCCCGCTTTCCGTCAATGTGTATTGCCGAATACTCGGGCGGCGCCTGCTCAATTTCACCCCGGAAGAGGGACAGGGCCCTTTCTACCGCTTCCGGCGGGGGAACTTCGGCTTTGGCCGTAACCTTCCCCTCCGGATCAAGGGTGTCGGTTTCTTCCCCAAACCTCACGACGCCTTCGTACTGTTTGGCGCAGTGGAAAAACCAGGGGGAAAGTTTGAGGGCCCGGCCGCTGAGAACAAGGAGAAGCCCCCCGGCAAATTTGTCAAGGGTGCCCGTATGTCCCACTTTGCCCGTACCGAGGGCCCTCTTCACCGGACGGAGAGCCTCGAAGGAAGTAAGGCCCGGCTTTTTATTCAGAAGCAGCAAGCCCGCGGGCGCCGCCGGTTCGGCCTTTTTCATTTTGACGGGTTTTCGGCGCCCCCGCCCGTTGACGGGTTTTCGGCGGCGGTCAAATCTTCGATTTTTTTTATCATGTCAAAGCCTTCCCGTATGCTTGGGTCGGCGTGAAACCTCAGGCGGGGAATTTTCCGTATCCTCATGGCCTCTCCGAGCCTGGCCTGGATAAAACCGGCGGCGTTTTGCAGCCCCTCAACGTTTCGCCCCAGGTGCGCCCCGGCGCGGATATCGGAAACGTACACATCCGCGTAGGAAAGATCCCGGGACACCTGTACCCGGGTGATTGATAAAAAAGTATTGACCCGCGGGTCTTTAACTCTGCCTTCAAGAACGAGGGCGCTGATTATCTGCCGAATCAGATTCCCCACCCGCTCGGTTCGGTATTCTCCCATTCCGCTATTCGCCGCTTGTCAGTTTCCGCGCGACTTCCACTATTTCAAATACTTCCGCCTGATCCCCGACCTGGATGTCGTCAAAACCCTCCAGGCCGATGCCGCATTCGTATCCGGCGGCGACTTCCCTGGCGTCATCCTTAAAGCGCCGGAGGGAAGCGATTTTCCCGGTATGGATCACTATTCCGTCGCGGATAAGATTAACGTTTGCGCTCCGCTTGACTAACCCGCTCTGCACATAGCAGCCCGCTATGGTACCCGCCTTCGGCACCTTGAAGGTATTCCGCACCTCCACGGACCCGATTACCTCTTCTTTGGTGTCCGGCTTGAGCATTCCTTCCATAGCCTGCTGTATTTCTTCCACGGCCTTGTAAATTACATTGTACTTGCGGATGTCGACTTTTTCCTGGTCCGCGAGGATCTTTGCCTTAGGCACCGGCCTGACGTTGAACCCGATAATGATTGCGTTAGACGCTATCGCGAGATCGACGTCGCCTTCGTTTATGGCGCCCGGTATGGCCTGGATAACGTGCAGCCGCACTTCGTTTGTGGAAAGCTTTTCAAGGCTGGAACGCAGGGCCTCCGCCGATCCCTGGACGTCGGCCTTGATAATGACTTTAAGTTCCTGTATGGCGCCGTCGCTGATGGTCTGGTGAAGGTTGTCCAGGGTGATCTTTTTGATGTTCTTGGCATCTTCGAAACGCTTAAGCTCCTGCCGTTTTGAGGAAAATTCGCGGGCTCTCTTTTCATCCTCCACAACCTGGATAGGGTCTCCCGCGTTGGGGATGCCTTCAAAACCGAGTACCTCGACGGGCATCGACGGGGTGGCCGAATCGATCTTTTCGCCCTTGTCGTTGAAAAGGGCCCGCACCTTGCCCGGCCAGATGCCCGCGACAAAGGAGTCGCCTATTCCAAGGGTTCCCTTTTCCACCATAACGGTCGCGACAATACCGCGGCCGTGGTCTATGCGGGATTCGAGAATTTTCCCCTCCGCGGTTCTGTTGTAGTTTCCCCGGAGATCCAGTATTTCGGCCTGAAGCAGAATAGCCTCTATAAGCTTGTCGATTCCCGTTTTCCGGAGGGCCGAAAGTTCTACAAACATGGTTTGTCCGCCCCAGTCTTCGGGCATAAGCCCCAGATCGGAAAGCTGGCTTTTTACCTTGTCGGGATTCGCCTCGCTCTTGTCGATTTTGTTTACCGCGACGATGATAGGTACGTTTGCCTCTTTTGCGTGATTGATGGCTTCGACGGTCTGGGGCATAACGCCGTCGTCGGCGGCCACGACAAGAACCACAATGTCGGTAACCTGGGCGCCCCGGGCGCGCATGCGGGTAAAGGCTTCGTGGCCGGGGGTGTCGAGGAAGGTGATTTTCCCGTGAGGGGTTTCCACCGTGTAGGCGCCGATATGCTGGGTAATGCCGCCGAATTCCCCGGAAACCACGTCGGCGCTGCGTATAGCGTCAAGCAGCTTGGTCTTGCCGTGGTCTACGTGTCCCATAACGGTTACCACCGGCGGACGTTTCAGCATCTCCGCCCCTTCGTCGGAAGCGGTTTCAATAACCGTTTCATCGTAGAGGCTTATGATCTTGACCCCGGCGCCGAATTCGCCGGCCAATATGGTGGCGGTATCCGCGTCTATCTGCTGGTTGATGGTAACCATCATACCCATGCTCATAAGCTTCTGGATAAGGTCTGAGGCCTTAAGGTGCATCTTTCGCGCGAGTTCGGAAACGGAAATAACTTCCATTATTTCAATAGACCTGGGAATGGGGTTTGCGGTATGGGTTATCTTTTTCTTGCTCGACCGGAGTTTTTCCTCCATTTCAAGCTCTTTTTCTTTGCGGTTATAAATAGGCCGCTTGGCTTTAAAGCTGCGCTTCGATACGCCCTTGCCCTCCGGCAGCGGCGCCGTGGGCGCGGGCCCGCTTCTGCCCGCCCCGGGACGCGGAGCCCCGCCGCCGAAGCCTCCTCTCGCGGGCCCCCCCGCGCGGGGAGGGCCAATGCCCGGTCTGCCGCCGGGTCCGCCCGGCCGGTTCTGGCCGAAGGGACGGGGGCCTCCCCACCTTCCCGAGTCGGAATGGACGGGCCTTCCGCCGACCCTTCCCGCGGCGCCCGCGGGCCTCGGCGTAAAGGGGCCCTGCGCGGGACCGCGGAAGGCATCGTCCCGCCTTCCGACGGGTTTCCCGCCGACCCTTCCGGCCGCCACGGCCGGGCGCTGGGTAAACGGAAAAGACGCCACCTGCTGATCTTCGCGGGTTTCCGGGCGCCTGCGCTGAAAGCCGGGGGGTTTCCCCGGGGCATCGCCTTTTTTCTTGTGCGCTTCAGGCTGCGAAACGCCGTTTTCCGCGGGCTTCTCTCCCGCGGCGGGGGGATGGCTAGAGACAACAAGTTTTGGCTGAACCTTTTTTACAGGGCCCTGGGCCGAAGCGCCGGATACGGGTTTCTTTTTAAGGACAACCACCTTTCGGCGCTCGGCGTGTTCGGGGGCCGCCGTGTTTTTTCCGCTTCCCTCGGCACTGTCATGATCGTTCTGCGCTTTCTTTATAAGTTCAGCTTTTGGTTTTTGGGTGTTGTTTGTTTCCTCAGCCATATTAATCCTTTACTCTGGTATTTGAAAAACCGGTCCGGCCTGTTTCCCCGGAGGCCTGTTAAGCCCTTGCCTGCGGCAAGCCTCAGTCTTCATATTCAAAACTCAGCCCTATGCCGCAGCTTGGGCAATGGGTCATATCCACCGTAATCTTCGCGCCGCATTCGGGGCATTCATACTCTTCGGCCTCCCCGGATTCGCCGTCACCTTCTTCAGGGCCGGCTTCGGCGGCCTCCCCGGTTTCCGTATCGGCGCCTTCGCCTTCCTCCTCAACTTCCCCTTCCCCTTCTTCTTCCTCTTCAACAATCTCAACATTGTCTTCGATAAGTTTACGGAGTTCCTCAAGCTGCGCCGGGCTTACGTTCCCTAGGGCGGCAAGTTCTTCGGGGCCGAGGGCAAGGAAATCTTCGATAAAGTCGATATTGCTTTCCTGAAGCGCCGCCGCCACCTGGGAATCCACCCCGGGCAGTTCG
>JAISAK010000315.1 GCA_031266695.1 Treponema sp. | reverse complement strand
TCACATTTTGCCCAATACAATGGGACATGTCCTGGTTCAGGCAACCTTTGGCATTGCCAACGCAATCATTACCGAGTCGGCGTTGAGTTTTCTGGGATTAGGGGTTAATCCGCCCATTGCAAGTTGGGGTAATATGCTGACCGATGCCCAATCCCTGACCACATTGACCGCCAAACCCTGGTTGTGGATTCCCCCGGGGCTGCTGATTTTTTTAAATGTACTGGCCTTTAATTTTGTGGGAGACGGATTCAGGGACGCTCTGGATCCAAAATCAGACTAACGCGGAGAGGCGCAGGATAAGCTATTATCAGCGGGAAATAGAAAGGGTGATAATACAATGAACAAAATTTTTTACAAGGAAGGAAATCGGAATGAATCAAGTTGAGGAATTTGAAAAGAGCATACACGGCGAAACAGTAAGGATGTGGCACGAACTCCATACTCATCCGGAGTTGAGCATGCGGGAATTCAAAACCGCCGCTTATATCGAAGAAACGCTGCGACGCACGGTGAAAAATATTGAGATACAGCGGATCGGCAAAACGGGCCTTTGGGTGCAGCTTCGGGGGGCTGCTTTAGATAGCGCGGAAGGAAATGTCATTATTCTCCGCGCCGATATGGACGCTCTGCCCATTAACGAAAACAACGATCTGCCCTACCGGTCTCAAAACCCCGGAGTGATGCATGCGTGCGGCCACGATGTACACGCAAGTATACTTGCCGGTACGGTCAGGACTCTGGAGCATTTCCGGGAAAAAATTCCGGGAACCATCTGGTTCTTTTTTCAGCCCGGCGAAGAAGTGCTGGAGGGGGCGCTGACCTTTCTCGCCGATCCGGCGATTGATTTTTCCCGGCCAAAGGCCGTTGCGGGGATACACCAGGGAACGGATCTTGACGCAGGCAAGATCCGGCTTATGGAAGGCATATCTCTGGCCGGGACGGATTCCCTGCGTATCAGCCTGCGCGGAAACGGCGGTCCCGGTTCGGCCCCGCAGAACACCAGGGACCCGATAAGTGCCGCCGCCCAGCTTATCGTTCAGCTACAGACCATTGTCTCCCGCGAAACCTCGCCGCTGGATTCGGTGGTTCTTTCTCTTTGTTCCATTCACGGGGGCAGCCGTGACAACATCATCCCCGAAGAGGTTGTCGTAGAAGGGACCCTGCGGACATTTGACAAGGATGTCCGGGCCAAAACGCAGGAAGCCATCCGCCGTATCTGCCGGGGAACCGCGGAGTCCCTGGGTATTGCCATCGAACCGGAATTCTTAAAAAATTCACCTCCCCTTTATAATGATCCCTTCTGTGTGGAAATTGCCCGGCGGTCGGTAGAGAAGCTCCTGGGCGAGGACAGTCTGGTAATGGCCCAAAGACCCCGCATGGGCGGGGAAGACTTTGCCTTTTTTTCCGAAAAAATCCCCGGCGTGTTTATTATCGCCGGGTCAAGAAAGCCCGGCGGCAGGCAAACCTATAATCATCAGGCGGACTTTTACACCGACGAAGGAATGATCCGGGCGGGAATTCTTGCTCTCAGCGGATTCGCCCTGGAATATTTCAAGGTTCCCTATTAATCGCAATTTTCCAATCATCTTCTATAATTAAAATAATACAATCCCTCACTTGATTTTATGTCAACGGGACTGTTATAGTTAAAAAAAGGGGAAATAATCAAAATGCGCGGGAAGATGCCTTTGTCCGGACGGCAGGCACTGTTTTTTTTCTTCATTCGTGCTCTTCTTACCGGGGTTGGGTTGGCCGGGGCTCTTTATTTTTTAACCGCCGCCTGTCTGCCGGCGATTATGGTTCCCGCTCTTATCGGTTCTTTCTCCGCCCTGTTCCCCGGCGGGTGGTATTTCTTCCTGACCGGCGCGATGGTTTTTTTCTTTTTGCTGAAATGGGAAAGCGAACTTCTCCGCCCCGGAGTTCTCCCGCCGAAGGGCAGGTTCCCGGGTGTTGGGCCCGGAGCCTTCGGGGAGCAGAAGGTTACGGCGATGGAGTGCGTCAAAGGAGAGAATCCCCTTGTTGCCGAGGGAACGCAGACCCTTTTAGAAGCCGCGGAACCGGCGCCGGAATTGGTTTCGGAAACCGCCGCGGAGCCGGCGCCCCCACAATCCGCCGAAACGGCCGGGAACGGCAAAACGGCGAAAAAAGCCGGACCGGATAACGGCGATATTAAAGAGCTCGAAGATATTGAGGAACTGGAGGAAGCGGTGGAAGACAAGCCTTCGTCCCCTTCCGCCCGCGAGATTGCCACCTACAAGATGAATCCCTTTGTGCCCAAAGAATTCCTGAAGCTGCTTCACAGGGAAAGCGTTATGGATCTTAAGCTGGGGGATCATCATCAGCAGGAAATGACAATATTCTTTTCGGATATCCGGCAATTTACCGAGCTTTTTGAAAGCCTCTCTCCCGAGGAAGGATTCAGGTTTATCAATTCCTATCTTACCCGCATTGTGCCGGTTATTGAACAGTTCGGCGGATTCGTGGACAAGTATATCGGGGACGCGATCCTTGCCCTCTTTCCCCAATCCAACGGGGCGGATATGGCCGTCCGTTCCGCCATTGAAATTCAGAAAAGGGTTTTGGAATACAACGCTCACCGGGCAAAGTGCGGTTACCGTCCCCTGGAGATAGGCATTGGCCTTCACACGGGTATGTTGATGCTGGGGGTGGTGGGGGTCTATAATCGTATGCAGAATACGGTTATTTCCGATTCGGTTAATCTTGCCAGCCGTATTGAGGGCCTTACCAAGGCCTTCGGCGTTTCTATGGCAATCAGTGGTCAGACCTTCCAGAAACTGGAACACCCGGAAAGCTATATGTTCCGTTACCTGGGGAACGTAAAAGTAAAGGGCCGGGGGGAGCCGACGCGGGTATATGAGATATTGAACGGCATAAGCCGGGGAATTATGGAAAAGAAGATGAAAACCAATATGTACTTTGAACAGGGGCTGTTCAGTTTTATGCAGAAAAAATATGACGAAGCCCTTGCAAACTTTAACAAGGTTCTTGAGATTATTCCCAACGACAAAGCCGCTTTACTGTACCATGAGCACTGCGCGGAAAAGGTGAATTTGGAGGAAGCTGTCCGGGTTCGGGCTTGATGCCGGGCATGGGCGGGGTTGCGAAATGAAGATACTGTTTCTTCATGACGGCGGAACAATTGACGCCGCAGAGAACACCCTTGCCGCCTTTGTCCGGGCCTCGAAAAAC
>JAISAK010000294.1 GCA_031266695.1 Treponema sp. | reverse complement strand
GGCTCTTGTATGACGCGCCGATGTCCAGAAAGGTAAGCTCGTCGGCGCCGTCGTCGTTGTAGCGCCGCGCCAGTTCCACCGGGTCTCCCGCGTCCGCAAGGCCCTTGAACTTGACGCCCTTTACCACCCTGCCGTCGTCGACGTCAAGGCAGGGTATAATACGTTTCGCTTGCATTGATACTCCTTTTTTCCCATCCCGCAGAGCGCCTAAGCTGAGGCCCAGTTTTCCAAAAGCCGCAGGCCCGCCGCGCCGGATTTTTCGGGGTGAAACTGTACCGCCGCCAGGGCGCCGCGTTCTACCGCGGAACAGTAAGACCCATAGTACTCCGCCCGGGCCGCGATAACCGAAGGGTCCGAGGGATCGGCGTAGTAGGAATGGATATAATAAAAAAAACTGTTCTCCCGCAGACCCCGGAAGATTTTTGATCCCGGCTCCGCCGTGGTTTGATTCCAGCCGATCTGGGGAACCTTGCGCCCGGAGAAACGCCGCACCGTACCGGGAACAAGGCCGAGCCCCCGCACTTCCCTGCCGTTCTCGGGCGGCGCTTCCTCCGAATAATCAAAAAGGAGCTGGAGGCCGATGCAGATTCCCAGGAAGGGCTTGTCGGCGTTTATCCATTCCTTAATCGCCGCGCCGTAACCCGACTTTTCCAGGGAGGCCGCGGCGGCGGCAAAATGGCCGTCGCCGGGGAAGAGAATTTTTTCAAAGGGCGACGAAGCGGGGACAAGCTCCTCCGGCCCCGCGGCGAAGCGCGCGGGAAGGGACAGGCGCTTCAGGGCGTTCATCACCGAACCGAGGTTTCCCGCGCCGTAGTCTATCACGCCTACAAGCCCCCCGTTTCCGGCGCTCCTCATACGATCACCCCCGGCCCTCCGAAGCCCGGAACATCAAGGCTCCCCTTGGTTGAGGGAACGACGTCCCGCGCGCGTTCATCGAATTCGCAGGCGGCGCGAAGCGCCCGGGCCGCAGCCTTGAAAATCGCCTCGATCTTGTGGTGATCGCTGCGCCCGCGCAGCACATCCAGATGCAGGGCAAGGCCCGCGGAATTGACAAAACCCTGCCAGAAATCCTCAACCGTATCGGTCTGAAACACGGAAACGGCGGAAGCCGCCTGCCCCGGGGATCCGGCCGGAAGCGGAGTTCGCGGAGGCTCGGGCGCCGCGGACGTCAGGGGTATGCCCGAAAGCCCGGCCTCGAACACAAGGCAGGGACGGCCCGAAAGGTCCAGCGCGGCCCGCGCGAGGGTTTCGTCCATAGGGAACAGGCAGCTTCCGTTCCGGCGAATTCCTTTTTTATCGCCCAGGGCCTTCGCAAAGCACTGACCCAGAACAATGCCCGTATCCTCGACCAGATGGTGCTGATCCACCTCAAGATCCCCGGAGGCTTTTATCTCCAGATCAAAAAGCCCGTGCCGGGCAAAGGTGTTGAGCATGTGAACCATAAAGCCTATTGGGTATTCCAGCTTTGCCATTCCGCTTCCGTCGAGGTTCAGCTTAATCGCGACGCTGGTCTCTCTTGTCTTTCGGCTGATTTCCGCCGTTCTTGCCATAGATTCCTCCTTTGGGTTCAGGGAACAACTTTCCGCAGATCGTACTCCACAATATCAAGGGCCCCGAGTTTTTTAAGCCGGGGAAGGATATCCGGAATTTCGTTCTTTTTGACCGCAATTTTTACGGCGAAACCCTCATCGCCGTAGAGGGGTGCCACGGTGGGACTGCGCATGGCGGGAAGCTCCTTTGCCATTGCTTCAAACCGATCCCTGGGGATATTCATTTCCAGCATAACCCGGTCCCGGCCTTCAAGTACGGCCCGGAAAAGCATGGCCAGTTCTTCAATGCGGTTGCGCTTTTCCGTGTCGGCAAGGGCGGAACGCGAAGCCACGAAACAGGTGGAAGACTCCAAAAGGGTGTCGATGATCCTGAGGCCGTTATCCCGCAGGGTCTGACCGGAAGAGGTATTGTCGATGATCATATCCGCGTCGTCCGGGGGAAACACCTCGGTGGCGCCGTAGGTGCGGAGTATGCGGTATTGGTAGCCGGACTTTTTAAGCCAGGCTTCGGCAAGGTTCACATACTCGGTGGCGACTACAAGCTTTTTGGAACCCGGTTTTGTTTCGTCAAAATCCCGGGGAACCGCCGCCACGATACGCACCCTGTCAAAACCCAGGTCGAGGATCACCTCCACGCCGGCGCCGCTTTCCTTTATCCAGTCCGTGCCGGTAAAACCCGCGTCGTGGCTTCCCAGTTCAAGAAGCTCGCCCACGTTCTGGGGCTTCATGATTTTCGCGTCAAGCCATTCCGCGGCAATCACCGGCCGGTAGGTACGATCGGCCAGATAAATGGGAAATCCCGCCTCGGAAAAAAGCCGGGAAACATTGTCAAAAATTCTCCCCTTGGGGATCAGCACCCGCAGTTTATTCATGTTTCACTCCAAAAAAAAACCGTGGGCCCCGGCGGAACAAGGTTCCGGGAGTCCACGGCGTATTACCGCTTTAAGCGCCTAGCGCGCCCCGAACCCCGGCCATTGCGAGAAATGATGGTGATGATGGAACACGGAAATCCGACTCATAAAACGAGTGTAGCGGAATTGATAAAATGTGTCAAGAGAAAATTCCGGGGCAACGTCATTTACCCTCATGTTCCGGAAAACTACCAAGTTTTGGAAGAATTTTTAACTTCCTTCCGCACAACTTGACATTATTAGTATATACATAACAAAATTACATGGAGGCTATTTATGAAAAAACTTTGTTTCGTTAGTTTGATTGTTGTTAGTATTTTTTTGAATAGCTGTGATGATCCGGTATCGTCCACTCAATACTATTATTACGAATTTTTTACGGTAACCAAAGCATATTATACTTCCGTACCGGAACCCACAACCGATTCATTCAGCGCCATGGAAAGCTATAAGGAACAGCTAAGGTCACACCAAGCCGAGTTTTTGGATTCGGGACACGATGCGACGCAAAAAGATATTTATGATCTAATGACTTCAACAGGTTTTTCCGCTTCCGAAACAAATGGGGCAATTGAGTTTCTAAATTCAATTGGAAATAATGTACTCATTTTTGAATATAAGTTGAGTAATAATTATTATGTCATACTATATTTGGAAAAATTATAGTTTGGTACATCGGGCACCTTTTTTCCCAGAGCAACGTTATTTACCTTCATGTTCCGGGAAACTACCAGGTTTTGAAAGAAATTTTAACCGCGAAGTCGTATAAGGCGAAGAAGTTTTTTGTCCTTTACTTCTTTTACTTCTTCGACCTTGCGGTTCATTTCCTCTTTCTGCCTATACGCATTGAAATCAACAATCGCGCGGCAGAGCTCGAACCTGTGGTTCGACGCGGTATGTTGTTCTCATAAGGTAGTTGTATTCGGGTTTAATACCCTTATAACCGCGGCAAAGTAGTTGCTTGCGCAACATCAAGGGCGGGGTATCAAACCCTCAACACGAATGAAGAATTTTAACCACAACGAACCGAAGGTTCGAGGGCACAGAGTTTGCGAACCTTTGGTTCGACGGAGTTTTTGTTTCAAATTCGTAACGCCCCTAATGCATTTACCCCATACTGTGGCCTTTTTTGGGGCTCCCACCATGCTGCTTTCACCCGCACAACACGCTCCCGCGTGCTTCTTTGGGTGTGTGTTCCTCCGTGTACTCCGTGGTTAAATTTTCTTCAACAATATGGCGCTTTCGCGAAATTCATGGGGTTAAAAATGAAGAACCCCGCCGCAAGCAC
>JAISAK010000176.1 GCA_031266695.1 Treponema sp. | reverse complement strand
AGAAATATAGCCATGACTAAACATATCAATTTTGAAGACAACCTGTTCATTCTGAATGTCCGAATCCGCATGCTTCACGATACCCTGACCCTCGGGGTGGATCCGGAGCTTTTCCTGGGTAAAACGATGGAGGATTTGGAATTTATCAACACCATCCTTGAGGCCCTCTTGAAAAACCTGATTGAAAACATAAAGCTCATCGAAAGGGCCGACGAATTCAACAACCTTTCCGATCTGGATTGGCAGTTCGACCAGCTTCTGACCGGCTTTTACAATGACCGGGACGGTGTTTTTGCGGTTCAATATCCCGGCATGCGGGAAAAGCTTCTGCTCCTCAAGGACAAAAGCGCCGCCCGCCGGAAACTAATTGACAGTTCCCTTGTTTCCGGCACCCGGAAGGCGGCGGACCCGATGGTCAGCTCCGACGAACTCAGCGAGCTTCTGAAAGGCTTCTAGCAGCCGCCCCTCGCGGTCGTAAAAGGAGACTGTTTTGCGGATTACCGGCGGCGTTTTAAAGGGAAGGCGGGTGGATGTCCCGGAGGGCGCTATCCGGCCGAGCATGGACCGCATGCGGGAATCGGTTTTTGCCGTTCTGGGAGACCTGGGCGGCCTTTCCTTCCTTGACCTTTTTTCAGGCTCCGGCGTCATTGCCCTTGAAGCCGCGTCCAGGGGCGCCTCCTTCATTGAGGCCGTGGAAAAGGATCCCCTCAAGAGAAAAATCCTTTTGGAAAACGTCTCCCTGTCGCCGGTACGGATAAAATGCTGTTTTATAGCGGCGGAACTTTATGTCCGGCGCGCGAAAAGAAACTTCGATGTTATTTTCCTTGACCCTCCGTTCCCGTACCGGTACAAGTGGGAACTTTTGGGCAAGATAGCGGCCTCGGCTCTTATTTCAGATGAAACAAAAATTTTGCTGCATCGACCTCGTGAAGACTATCAAAAGGAACCAATAGAATTTTTGAACAAAACGGATACCCGCGAATACGGAAGATCCGTGGTTGATTTCTTCAAGAAGCGGGGGTAATTTCCCCTCCTTGTCTCCGGCTTCGAACTAATCAGCCGTATTTTAAAAAAAGCAGGCTTAGGATAAAATTTTTGTTGTTTTTTTCCGAAAAATAGTTGATAATAGTATCAGAAATTATTAAAATTGGGCTTAAATTTTATGGATTATAAAAAAGCATTTGAAAAGTTTAAAGATCAAAATGCCTTTTTAAGAACGTCTTCCCCCTCTTCGATTGACGGAGCCCAGCGGGCGGCCCTGAATCGCAAGGGTAATATGTTATTTAACTCCGGTGATATTGAAGCCGCCCGAAGGATTTTTTTAACAACCGGTTATTCGGACGGACTTTCCAGGGTTGGGGATTATTACAAAGCTCAGGGAAAACTCATAGACGCGCTTCGAATGTATTGGATTGCGCCGGATCGTACCAAGTCGGAACCCATCATCATGCAGCTTTCAGGTATGGTGCGGAATTTAATACATGAGGAGGGGGAATTTTCAGATGAGTGACATTAAGCAAAGCGAAGGGGATTTTATGTCGCCGGCCCGGAATACGGATCGGGCTTCGGTTTTTTTTGACGACGGTCAGGCCGGCCAGCCCCTTACCGCTTCCCCGGACAGGGATACCGCGGAAATTTCGGAGCTGTCAAAGAAGGGCTATCAGTTGATTAAGGAAAACAATATCGCCGAGGCGATGGACTGTTTCCTTAAAATTCTCGCGGTTGATGAAAACAACAACTATGCCCTTGTGGGTATGGGCGACGCCGCCCGCAAAAAGGGCGCGTTCCGTGACGCGACGGCCTTTTATCAGCGCTGCCTGGCCTTTCACCAGGGCAACAACTACGCCCTTTTCGGCCTTGCCGACTGTTATAAGGCCATGAACCAGTTTCACAAGGCAATAGAAATCTGGGAGCAATATCTGCTTCACGATGATAGAAACATCACGGTTCTTACCAGGGTTGCCGACGCCTACCGGAAGATGCGGGATTTCAAAAATTCCAAGGTTCTATACCTCCGGGTTCTTGAAATGGAAGGAACAAACCCCTATGCGATTATCGGGCTTGGGCATCTTCACTACGATTTTAAGGAATACCGGGAAGCGCTTTTTTACTGGGAAAAAATGCTTGAGCTTAACAGCGATAATGTTGACATTCGGGTACTTACCTCAATCGGCAACTGCCACAGG
The DNA here is from genome assembly GCA_031266695.1 of Treponema sp. Taxonomy (GTDB): domain Bacteria; phylum Spirochaetota; class Spirochaetia; order Treponematales; family Breznakiellaceae; genus JAISAK01. The sequence goes on along the minus strand of JAISAK010000176.1, from coordinate 914 downwards.
AAGCTTAAAACCTTTGAAGAGGGCCTTCAGTTTTTCGAGCTGGCCCTCCGGAAAGAGCCGGATAACTTCTATGCCCTTTTCGGCCTTGCCGACTGCTACCGGGGCATGAACCACCAGGAACGTTCCCTTGGTTTCTGGAACCGTATTCTTGAGCAGGATCCCCGGAACAAGGTGATATTGACGCGCGCCGGGGACGCGTACCGGAATCTGGGGCAGTTCGACAAGGCCCTTGAATATTACGAGCGGGCTCTTAATATTGAATTTGACACCTACGCGGTATTGGGCATGGCCGTAATAGCCAAGATTCGGGAAAAATTCGAAGAGGCCACCGTATCCCTGAAACGGTTGATTCAGCAGGAGCCGAAAAATTACCGTCTTTTTATAGAGCTGGCCGACTGTTATCTGAAAAACGGCGACAAATACCGGGCCATAGAAACCCTTGAGGAATTTCAGAGGCTGGGCATCCGGAATAATTACGTCGCCGAGATGCTTGACAGAATTTGACGGCGGATGATCCCATGCCCGCGGAGTCCGGACCGGGCGGGGTGTTAAGCCCGCTTGCGAATGAAGAACCCCGCCGCAAGATCGAACCTTCGGTTCGGCGGGGTATTAGACCCCCGCCGAATAACGACAGGCCCGTTCTTTCGGGCCTTCCGTCCGATGAATTGACGCTTCTTCTTGAACCGCTGCCTGCTTACCGGGCGCGGCAAATAAAAAAATGGATTGCCCGCGGCGCTTCTTCCTTCGATGAAATGACGAATCTTCCTTTTTCCCTGCGCGATGAACTGGCCGGCCGTTTTCTGCTGCGCACGGGCAGGATCGCTTCACGGCACAGTGATCCCGACGGCACCATTAAACTGGGCCTTGAGCTTTTCGACGGCGCGAAAATAGAATCCGTTCTTTTAACGGACGAA
>JAISAK010000114.1 GCA_031266695.1 Treponema sp. | reverse complement strand
GAAGGCGGCGGTGAAGTACACGTTTTGAAACAAAAATCGGAAGAACCATACAAGTCCTTTGCTGATATTTTCTTTTGGCCGCGTTCGCGTATACCGAGGGCGCTGTTGCTGCTTTTTCTGGTAAAGGCGGGGATCGCGGTTCCCGCCTTTTCTCAATCCGGAAGCGTTATCACCGCTATCCGGGTTACCGGACTCAGGCAGACAAAGGCCTATGTGGCGGAGGAACCGCTGCGACGGTTTATCGGGCAGGAAGCGGCGGTCATTGATACGGACCAGGTAAAGGCCGCCGTTATTGATCAGGGTATTCTGGAGCCGGTCTCGGTTACGGTTGAAGATGACGCCGGAGGGACGGGAAAAACGCTTGTCGTCGAAGTGCGCGAGAAGTGGACGATTTTCCCCGTTCCGGTTTTCTTTGCCGGTTCCGGTGAAATAAGCGCGGGACTATTCTTTTTCAACGCCAACGCTTTCGGCCTGAACCACAAAATGGCTGCAGGGGGAATGTACCGGAGTGAAGGCTGGCTTGCTACGGCCCTGTATATCGCTCCTCCCGGCGGCCCCCGGCACTTCGGCTGGATCGCAAGCGTATTTTTTTCCGAAGGGGAACAGCGAAACAGCGACGCAAACGATACAACCCTGCGCCGCTTCAACACCCGATCTGTTACCGCCGGGATTTCCCCGCAATACCAAATCAGTAACGCCTTGAGCGCGGCTTTCCACGTTTCCTATACGAATATCATGATTCCGGATACCGAAAACCCGGTCCGGGAGCCGGATTCGGGAGCGCAGTTCATACAGCTGGGACCGGAGTTTTCCATCCGTAAGACCGGTTGGGACGGCTATTTGCTGTCGGAGGAAAGCGCCTCGGTGAAATATAATCTTATCCAGGATATCGCTTCTCCTTCGTGGCATTCCTTTTCCTTTCGGGGTGTATATGAAAAATCACTGGTTCCCGGATTCAGGGTGAGCGTTCGCGGCGGCGGCCTTTCGAGGCCGGGCGCGCCCCCGCTCCTGGAAAGCGGCCCCGGTGACGCCGAGGTTGCCATCCTTCCCGGCTCGTTTTCCGCCCGGCATTACGCGGGCCTTTCGCTGGGGCTTGAAAAATACCTCTACCGCTTTTCCCTCGGCACGGTTTCGCTGCTCGGCGCGTGGCAAATGACGTATTCCAACGGCCCCCTTCTGGGAAACCGGTTTGATTACGGCGTTATGGGTTCCCTGCGTTTCTACATGAGCCGCCTTGCCATTCCCGCGGTGGGCATGGGCGTAGCATATAACGTTCCGGCTGATTATTTTCAGTTTTCTTTTAGTATCGGGATGACGTTATAGGGAAATGAACCTCCTCGCCCTGAAGGGCGAGGTATTAGACCCCACTGCGAATAATTCCATGAAATTTTCGGAAGGTTCCCTCAATCAGATAGAAAATTTTCTGTAAAATTTATTTTCCTGTTGCGTTATTACAAAAAGAGGTATATGAATAAATATGGTGTTTATTTCCCGTCATGAACTTGAAGAACTCTGTTCCGGCATTTTTCAAAAACTCGGTATTCCGGAGGAAGAAGCCGGCGATTCGGCGCTCATCCTTGTCGCCGCGGACGCCAGGGGTATTAGAAGCCACGGCGTCGGCCGTATTAAAAGATACGTTGACGGCATAAAGGGCGGTTATATGAAGGGCGGTGTCAAGCCCTCTATTCTGCGCGAAACGCCGATTTCCCTGGTGCTGGACGCCGAAGGCGGCATGGGCCTTTCGCTGAGTAAAAACTCAATGAAAAAAGTTATCGCCATGGCGAAAGAACACGGCGTCGGCGTCTGCTCCATACGAAATTCAAACCATTTTGGCATAGCCGGCTTTTATTCGGAGATGGCCGCCGGGGAAGACATGATAGGAATCGCCATGACCAACACCGCGGCGCTGGGCGTTCCGACCTTCGCGCGGGAAGCGATGTTCGGCACCAACCCGATAGCCTTCGCTGCGCCGGCTTCGGGCGGCAGGATATTCAGCCTGGATATGGCTACCACCACGGTTACCAGGGGCAAGGTAGAGGTGTACCAGCGGGAAAATAAAAAATTGCCGCCCGGCTGGGCCGTGGGAACCAACGGCCTTGGTACGGACGATCCGGCGAAACTTCTGGACGACATGCTTTACAAGCGTGGCGGCGGACTTCTTCCCCTGGGCGGGGAGGGCGAAGAACTAAGCGGCTATAAGGGCTATGGTCTTGCGGTAATGGTGGATATCCTCACCGCGCTCTGTTCGGGCGGAACCTTCGGCGGAGCCGTAATGGACTCGGGGGTCACCTCGGCCAGGGTCTGCCATTTCTTTATGGCCCTGCGGATAGACCTCTTTCGGGATCCCGAAGCATTCAAGAACGACATGGGCCGCATGCTGGACGATCTCACTGCCCTAAAGCCGGCGGAAGGGGCGCCCCGGGTGTATTACGCCGGCCTCAAGGAACGCGAGGCCGAAGAGCGGGCCGAAAGGGAAGGGGTGCCCCTCACCGGGGGAGTCTGGGAAACGCTGAAAAAAACCGCGGAAGAACTGGGCCTTCCGGTTCCGGCGCCGAGGCGGGGCCGTGAATAAACGAGCGACCATCAGGGACGTGGCTCAAAAAGCCGGCACTTCGATAACAACGGTCTCGCGGGTTATAAATGATGTGAATTATCCGGTCAGCGCCGGGCTGCGGGAACGGATCCGGCAGATTGCCAAAAACCTTAACTATACCCCGAATTCCGCGGCCAGAAGCCTTCGCAAGAGTCTTTCCCGTGATATCGGGGTGATCATTCCCAACATTACCAACCTTTTTTACCCGCAGACGGTGCTGGGCATAGAAGCCGCCATTCGCGGAAGCGGGTATCACCTGCTGCTTTTTAACACGCTGCGGAGCAGGCAGCTGGAAAATGAGTATCTGCAAATGCTCTGGGACCGGCAGGTAAAGGGGGTGATTATATCCGCGGTGGAAAACAATATCGACAACGTGCAGAAATATATCAGCAAGGGTATGCATTTTGTGCTGCTGGATCAGATGATAGAAAGCCCTTCGGTGCCTTCCATAAATTTCGATTCCCGGAAAGGAGCGCGTATAGCGGTGAATCATCTGATTGAAAAAGGCCACCGGCGCATCGCCCTGGCAACGACCCCCCTTACCCGGTGGACCAGGCAGGAAACGCAAAAGGGATATGTAGAAGCCCTTAAAGCCGCCCGCATCGGGTATGACAAGAGGCTGTTTTTTGTTTCTTCCGCGGAAACGGAAACTTTTTTACAATATCAGACTGAACGGTTTTACCGCGCGGAACGGAAAACTTTCGGGCGCGGTTTTTTCGAATAAGGGCCTTGAGGAATCGTCGTTTATCATCGCTTGTGATATCGCGGTCCTCCGGTTTAAGGACAAGTCCGCGACGGAAGAGCCGCTTGACGGAGTGTTTATAATTAAACCGGAAAACAGCTTTGTCCGGGCCTGCGCCGCCGGAATTAAGGCGGCCCATAGCGTTGACCGGTTTGTTTCCGGAATTGCGGTACAGGCCGGTGCCTCCGCGGATTATGTAACGGTAAATTCAAAAACCGTGCTTGCCCGTCACGGTTATAT
>JAISAK010000109.1 GCA_031266695.1 Treponema sp. | reverse complement strand
TTGGGCCGGTATAAACCGGCTGGAAAAAAAAGACAAAACCGTGCCCCCGTATGGGGGCCGGATTTGGCCGGGGGCAGTCTGCCACCGGGAATATGTTTTATATCGCGCATTCGGGTGCCAGGCACTGTTTTTTGAGAAAAAAATTAACCACGGAGATCACGGAGTTACACGGAGAAGGAATGAGATTTGTAACAACAAACTCCGTGTTCTCTGTGTACTCTGTGGTAAAAATTCATCTTTTCTTCCCTTTGCTCATTGCTGCCTGCCTTGTCACACTTTCGACACAATTCCGCGGTATAATACAGACATGAACGGAAAACCCCTGGTGCTGATCGTGGACGACGAGGAAAAGATACTCGACCTTGTAAAGTCCTACCTTGAGATAAACGGCTGTACCGGCCTTTGCGCGAAAACCGGAAAGGAAGGCATGAAGCTCTTTGAGCAAAACCCCGTATCCCTCATCCTGCTCGACCTCATGCTCCCGGATTTTTCCGGGGAGGAATTTTGCCGCCGGGCGCGGGAAATTTCCGATATTCCCATCATCATGATCACCGCCAGGGCGGACGAGGAAAGCGTCATTCGGGGGCTTAAAATCGGCGCCGACGATTATGTTACCAAGCCCTTCAGCCCGCGGCAGCTTATGGCCCGCGTCCAGGCGGCTTTACGGCGGAATAGCGGCAAGGGCCGGGCGGCGCAATTCCTTGTGTACGAAGACCTCGCGGTGGATACCGAAAAGCGAAGCGTCAGCAGGAAGGGCCTGCCCCTTGCCCTGACCCGGGACGAATACAATATCCTCAGCCTGCTCATGTCCCGGCAGGCAAAAATTTTTACCAGGGACGAAATTCTCGAATCGATAAAGGGCGAAGACTACGACGGCTTTGACCGCTCCGTTGACACGCACATAAAAAAACTCCGCGCGAAGATTGGGGACGATCCGAAATCGCCGAAGTACATTGCCACCGTGTACGGCATGGGCTACCGTTTCGGAGGGGCATGAATCCGAAAACAGCAAAGGAGAGGGAACATGATCAGCCTTAAAAACCGCCTTGCCCTTACCTGGGCGCTTTTTATCAGCCTTGCCCTGGGCGTTTTAACTCTGGTGATCAATGTTTTTACGGGTTATGTTTTTACGGCCCTCATCAAGGAAAATATCGCCGGGAAAAGCGCGGAGATCGTCGAAACCATCGGCGGGCAGTACAATCCCCTGAGCCGGAGCTTTGACGCCCCGAGCGTTGAGGCGGTGGGCATGTACTTTGTCCACGAGGGCTACATCATAACCGTGGAAGACGAAAAAGGCGGGCCGGTCTGGGACGCCCGTTCCTGCGATATGCAGCAATGCGCCGATGTGATAAACGGCATCACCGAGCGCATGGAAAGCTCCTTCCGGCTCAGGGGCGAAATACAGAAGCGGGAATACCCGGTAAATTACTTCGGCAGTACCGTCGGGAACATCAGCATAGAAACCTACGGCCCCTTCTTTTTCAGCGAAACCGAATCGAAGTTTCTCGGCTCCGTCAACAAACTTCTCTTTGCCGCGGGCCTTGTCTTCATCCTCCTGAGCATAGCCGTCTCCGTCCCCCTTTCCCGCGCCATTGCCCGTCCCGTTCTCAAGGCCGGCGAAGCCACGCGGAAAATCGCGAGGGCCCACGCCGGCGGGAACAATTTCCAAAATCTGCAAATCCGGCTTGACGAAGGATACAAAACCAGGGAACTTGCCGAACTCTCCGCGGCGGTCAATGAACTTGCGGCGGAGCTTGAAGAAGGGGAGCGCCGCCAGAAGCAGCTTACTTCCGACATAGCCCACGAACTCCGTACTCCCCTTGCCTGCCTGCAGGGTAACATCGAGGCCATGCTCGACGGGGTCTGGGAACCCGGCCCGGAGCGGCTCGCAAGCTGCCACGAGGAGGTTCTCAGACTCGGCCGGCTGGTTCAGGATCTGAACACCCTTACATCCCTTGAATGGGAAAAGCTGATTCTCAACAAAAGCGAATTTGATCTTTCAAGTTTGCTGCGCCTGACAAGCGGCCAATTCAGCGCGGCGGCGCGGGAAAAGGGAATTGCCCTGAACCTGAACCTTGCGCCGGGCCTTGTCAACGCCGACTATGACCGGCTCAAACAGGTATTCATCAACCTCCTTTCCAACGCGGTAAAGTACACCGATCGGGGGAGCATAACGGTAAACGCGGAACAAATAACGGAACCAACAGAGGAACAAACAGGGGAAGCCTCCCCCGGACAGGCCGGCCCCTCCTGGCTGGTCTCCGTTGCCGATACCGGCGCCGGCATAGGCGCGGAGGATCTGCCCCATATTTTTGAGCGGTTCTACCGCTGCGATAAATCCCGCAGCCGGGGCGCGGGCGGCGCGGGCATAGGGCTTACCATAGCCGCGGCCATTATCGCGGCCCACGGCGGCAGCATCAGCGCCGAAAGCCCTGCCCGCGGTGGAAACCCGGACAGCGGTGAAAACGCTGACAGCGGCGAAGACGCTGACGGCGGCGGACCCGCGGGCGGCGAGGGCCCGGAAGGCGCTGGTCAAAAGGGCCCCGGCAGTATATTCTATGTGCGGTTGAAATAGAGCTGCCCCGGAATTTCAATTTTCGGGAAAGCCTCAAGGAGTAGGTATGAAAACGACATTAAAGATTGAAGGAATGTCCTGCGAACACTGCGTTAAGCACGTCACCGAAGCCCTTC
>JAISAK010000067.1 GCA_031266695.1 Treponema sp. | reverse complement strand
GCAGTACAGGGCCTGAAACGCCAGAATTCGGCCTTTTCTGCGGGACGCCATGGATTACCAGGTCAGGTTTCTTTCAAAAACCTGGAAAGTTCTCCCGGCCCGCAGTTCCGTAACCAATTCCTGCGTGGCCTGGGCAAGAATGGCCTGCTGCCGTTCCTGAAGCATTGAGTTTCCGATATAGTCCCGGACGGTTATGCGGCTTCCCAGTTGAAAGATATCATCCAGTTCAAGGGCCTTCTGCGTATAGGTTTCGGTTATTTTGATGATCTGGTATCCCCTGGCGCCTTCAATCATCTTTGAAACTTCTCCCTGTTTCAAATTGAAGGCGGCATTGATAAAATCAGCGCCCACAACCTGCATGGCTTCCGGGTTTCTTGGAAGAAAACCGCCGTCGCCGGCCTGATAGCCCGAATTGGGGGCCTGCCCCCGAAGGGCTACCTCGTCAAACCTTGAAGGGTTCAGGCCTATTTCGCCGTTAAGCCGATCCGCCAGTTCCTTTGCCTTGGTTTTGTCTGAACCATAGGGAATCATAACCATAGAAAAACGGACTGTTTCGGGGCGGACAAACTGGGATTTGGTCAGGGAATAGGCGTTTTGGATTTCCGCCTCGGCCGGCACCTTGAGGCTTTCAAAAAGCCCCTGCTTTTTTGATGTAAGGTACTTCTGGACGATAAGCTGCCTGCGAAGCTGTTCCCGAAAGGCCGCCACTTCAAGGCCGGTTTCGTTTCTTACGGCCTGGGCATATTCGGCGTCCGTAGGCTGCCGGCCTATGGCCTGGGCCATGCCCGCGCGCAGCTGCTGAATTTGCTGGTTTATCTCATTATCGGCAACGGTGATTTTGTCCCGTTCCGCGGCCTGAACCGCCAGCCGCTCGTTGATCATCACATCCAGCACCTGCCGCCGCTCGGGCTCGGTAAGGGCCCGGCGGGCGGTTGTTTCCATCCGTTCAACTTCGGTACGGAACTGCTTGACCGTTATCGGTTCACTTTTAGTCAAATTTACAATGGCCGCGGGCTGTAAATCTGTCTGTGAAAAACCGGCGGCTGTAAAAAAGGTACAAAAAACAGCTATGAACAACAATCTTTTCATAAACTTCCTTACCGGGCTTGTCCCAAAAATTGAAATTTTGGAAAACCCTTACTCCATTTTAACACAATAATAAACAAATAGTAAGCGGAAAGGCAACGGAAATCAACCAACCCAAGAGCCTGCTTACGGCGAACCTCTGGTTCGAGGGGAGGCAGAGCGAACGGGGTTGGTTGTTTTGGTAAGGTATTTGTCTCAGGGTACACACCCTTTTTATCGCCCCAGAGTCTCCCCCGCGAACCGGTGAACGGGTTCTTGGTATGTACCCTTCGCATACAATCATCGCCGCTTTACTCCAGAACGGCCCTTATCCGGCGGACTCCGGCCGAGGAGGACTGTTCCTTTTGAATTTTAAAATGCCCCAGGAGCCCGGTACGCTCCACATGGGGGCCCCCGCAGACTTCTTTGGAGAAAACCCCGGTGGCGGCATTCCCGATGGTATAGACCCTTACCTGGGATTCGTATTTTTCCCCGAAGAGGGCGATGGCGCCGGCGGCCGTTGCCTCGTCCCGGCTCATTACTTCCATTGTTACCGGAAGGTCCCGCTTTATCTGTTCGTTGACAATTTCCCCAACCTTTTTTATTTCCTCCGCCGTCATGGGCGCGCCGTGGGAAAAGTCAAAGCGCATACGTTCCGCGGTGATATTGGAACCCTTCTGCGCGGCGTGATCCCCCAGCACCATACGCAGGGCCTTGTGGAGCAGATGGGTGGCGGTGTGGTACATGGTGGCGATTTCGCTGTGATCCTGAAGGCCGCCTTTGAAAACCTGTTCCCCGCCGGCCCGGGAAAGCTCCTGGTGCTTTTTGAAGGCCTCGTCGAATTCTTCCCTGTTCACCTTAATGCCCTGTTCCGCGGCAAGTTCCTCGGTAAGCTCTATGGGGAAGCCGTAGGTGTCGTAGAGCTTGAAGGCGAGGCGGCCGGACATGACCCGCTGCGGGTTTTTGAGAAGGTTGGGGAGGAGTTTTTCAAATTCGTGTTCGCCTTTCTGGAGGGTCTCCATGAATTTTTCTTCTTCCCTGTTGAGTTCATCAAGAATGAATTTTCTGTTTTCCTCAAGCTCCGGGTAGGGGCCCTTGAGCTGATCCACAATGACGGCGGCGAGGGGGGAAAGCATGGGGATGGGCATACCCAGCTTGCGGCCGTGGCGCACCGCCCGCCGGATAAGCCTGCGGAGCACGTAGCCCGCGCCTACGTTGGAAGGGCTTACCGCTTTCGGATCCCCAAGGATGAACGCGGCCGATCGAATATGGTCCGAAATGATACGCAGGGACTTGTCTTTTTCCGCGTCGGAGCCAAAAACATAGTCCCCCGCGGCGTTTTCAATCGTCCTGAGGAGGGGCGCGAAAATTTCCGTGTCGTACACCGAAGTTTTTCCGTTGAGGATGGCGATGGTTCTCTCTATGCCCATGCCGGTATCCACGCACTTGCGCGCAAGGGGTTCGTAAAGGCCCGCGGCGTTTTTGTTATACTGCATGAATACGTCGTTCCATATTTCAAGCCATTTGCCGCAGGAACAGCCGGGTTTACATTCGGGGCCGCAGGGCTTGTCGCCTACATAATAGAACATTTCCGAATCGGGCCCGCAGGGGCCGGTGGTTCCCGCGGGGCCCCACCAGTTGTCTTCTCTGGGCAGATAGGCGATACGGTTTTCCGAAATGCCCAGCTTCTTCCAGACCACGGCGGATTCATCGTCCCGGGGCACTTCGTCTTCGCCGGCAAAAATCGTAACCCCCAGTTTTTCAAGGGGAATGCCCAGCCACTCCTTCGATGTGAGGAATTCAAAACTCATCTCAATAGCCCCTTCCTTGAAGTAATCGCCCAGGGACCAGTTGCCCAGCATTTCAAAAAAAGTAAGGTGGCTCGCATCGCCCACGCTGTCGATATCGCCGGTGCGGATGCACTTCTGGTAATTCACCAGGCGCTTTCCCGCGGGGTGTTCCTCGCCCAAAAGGTAGGGAACAAGGGGGTGCATGCCGGCGGTGGTAAAAAGCACCGTAGGATCGTTATCGGGAAGCAGGGACTTGCCCTGGATTTGGGCATGTCCCCGGGAAACAAAGAATTCAATATATTTTTTGCGTAATTCGTCGGCTGTCATGGGTATATAATACATATTTTTGAACAATTAATCTATTCTGACGCCTGACCGGCGCTGTTCAAAATCCAACGGAAAGGGAATGTCCTCGTAGCGGCCGGAATTGTTCCAGTAAGTAAAACCGGGACTGCCCGCGTCGCGTACGCCCTCGGCCTGGCGGCGCACGTAATCGGCGTTGTAGTATTTGCGGTCGTAGGACACGTTGAGGTAAAAGGCCTGCACGTAGGGCCGGACGATCACCTGGCCCCGGCCTATGCGCGCGGTTCTCTGGGTTCCCTGGTAGTAGATGCGGTAGGGCCGCATTTCCGCGGGGGCCTGGGCAAGAAAGTTCTGCTCAAAGTGGCTGGGGTAGTACATGGGGCAGATCACGTCAACCCAGGGGGCAAGAAGCTCCACCTCCTGCCCGGTACGCGCGCCGGTACGGTACCAGCCATTCGCCCCGTAGATGTCGATGGAAATGGGCGCCCTTACCCGCAGGCGGATATGGCGGAGGAATGAAAGCATGGCGCTTTCCATGTCCATGCCGCCTTCCTGCCAGCGGTAGCGCACATCCGCAAGGTTTTGACCGTCAGTGGGAAAGCGGATATAATCAAATTGAATTTCATCGAAGCCCCGTTCGTAAAGCTCCGTCGCTATCTGCGCGGTATATTCCCAGACTTCCTCCGAATAGGGATCGACCCAGCGTTCATCGTAATAAGTCCGCAGAATTTCATATTCCGAATCCGGGTCGGGCAGAATTTCGGTCAGGTCTTCCCGCCGTTCTTCGCCGGGGGGAACTTCGGATTTTTTGCGCCGTATCTCGTAATAGCCGGCCCAGGGCTTGTTGTTCCGGCTGTCCCAGACCGCGTACTTTCCGCCTTCCCGCAAGGCAAGGGCGGGGTCTTTGAACACCACGACGCGGGCAATGGTGTAGACGCCACGGGCCTTCATGCCGCGGAGAAAGGAATCGATGTCCAGGGGCCGGAAGGCGCGCCCTTTTTTCGCAATTTCGGAATTGTCCGGCGTAAAGCGGAGCCGGCCGTAATCGTCCTTCATGTCGATGACCACCATGTCCAGGCCGCGCCGGTCTATTATATCCAGATAAGCCTCAAGGCTGTCCGATTCCAGGGCGCGGTTCACGGGAAGGTAGAGGCCCTCCCTGCCGGCGCTTTGCGCCGCGGCCGGCCGGGCCGCCCCGCCTGCCCCTGTCCGCGCCGCCGCCGGTGATCCTGCGGAGCCGGGGGCCGCGTTTTCGGAAAGCAGCCAGAGTTCGCTCAGGCTAATCACCTCCGCGTCGCGGCGGTTCCGGTTCTCGCGCATAACGATACAGTTGGGTTCGATATCCAGGTTCTTCGGGATGCCGCGGATAAACTCCAGGATGTCGGGCCGCGTCCGCTGCCCGGCCGCGGCGTCCCGCGGTGCCTCCTGCCGGCGTTTTGCGCCGAGGCCGGCGGCCGCGGGATAATCGTAATCGATCTCGGCTACCGCGCCTTCCCGTATAAAGCGCAGGCTTGTCCTTCCCGCGTCAAGGGAGTCTACGGTACCAAAGGGGGCGTCGTCCGACCAGAGGGGCGAAAAAATTTTGCCGTCCCAGTCCAGCCGGTAAATCCGGCGGCGGAAAGTCTGGGACACGTAGATTTCGGGAGCAACGGAGGCCGGGCCCACAGAGCCGGATACGGCCGGGCGGAGGACCACGGCAATGTCGGAAACTTCGTCGGCGTTGCCGGTGGTTTCAAGGGTTTCCAGCCCCGCGTTGAGTTCCGTCCACCGGACTCCGGGCAGATCGGGCTGAAGGTAGTGGACGCCGTAGGTACTGTGTGAAAGGAACACCGTCAGAACGCCCTCCGCCGGGAACGGCCCGGCCGTGCCGGCCCGCGGGGTCTCGTCCGGACTGCGGGGCATATAGGCGGCCGCTACCGCCTTGACGCCGTTGGTCCGGTAAGGCGGCATACCCAGGCTTGACCAGGATCTGCCCTGATCGCGGGAAAGGTAAACCCTGTCTTTGGTGGCGCAGACCATAATATCAGGATTGGCGGGGTTGATTTCCAAATCCTTGATGTCCTGCACGACGGGAAGAAAAGATTTTTTTCCGTCTTCAAAAATTTTAACGCTCTTTACCGGCAGCCCCCGATTCCGGTATTCCCAGGTCAGAAGATTCCGCGAAACAAGAATTCCTTCGCTGCTTAGAATTGCCCAGGCCGGGGCCTGCCCCCCGGCGTCGCTGTAAAAACGGAGTATTTTCCGTACCGAACCGCCCTGCCAGAGGAACGCAGATTTTCCCGACCAGTCCAATCCGGCAAGCCCCTTGCCGGTACCGACGAGCAGGGGCCAGCCGGCCTCCGCGGCATTGCTCTCTGTCCGGCCGCCGGTTCCGCCCGCTCCTGTCCGGGCTTCCGCGGGGGCCTTCGAAATCGTCAAAACAACCAGGCCCAATAAACAAAGAACGGTGTTTAAAGGCAGAATACGGGTCTTCCAAAACATAGATTAAATTTAAACGATAATGGACTTGTTCGACAACCTGCAGGACAATGTCATTTACTTTTTTCAGTGTCAAAATTCTCCTTAAAGCAGCACATTTAAAGAAAAAATTTACCACGAAGGCGAATAAGTCGAAAAAGGAAGAGAAAAAAGGGCTTGAGAACAAAAACTTCTTCGCCTTCTTCGCCTTTGCGGTTAAAATTTCTTCCAAAACTTGATAGTTTTCCAGAACATGAAGGTAAATGACGTCGCCCTGCTTGCATCACGAATGAAAAAAATACATCCAAGAAAAGAGCTTGTACCCCAAGGCCTTGAATGTATTTTGCGCCCGCTTGAAAACCCCGGTGAAACTCCCTATCATTGAGAACGCATGGCTTACAGAAGCGTTACCAAGACCTTGGGTATTCTCACTGGCGGGGGGGACTGTCCCGGCCTGAATGCCGCGATCCGGGGGGTGTGCAGGGCTGCGCATGATCGCTACGGCATGAAGATCGTCGGAATAGCCAACGGGTACCGGGGCCTTATCGAAGAAGATGTCCGGGTTTTAAGGCCCGAAGATTTTTCCGGAATCCTTACCAGGGGCGGGACAATTCTCGGCACGAGCCGTGAAAAGCCTTTCAAGGCCTCGGGCGGCGACAATGGGGACATCGTCGAAAAGGTCGGCGCCATAAAGGAAACTTACCGCAAGCTTGGCCTTGACTGCCTGGTGGTTCTCGGCGGAAACGGCACAAATACCACCGGTTACCGCCTTTCCTGGGAGGGGCTTAACGTAATCGGCCTTCCCAAAACCATAGACAACGATATAGTCGGAACCGACAGAACCTTCGGCTTTAGTTCGGCCCTTGCCATCGGAACCGAGGCAATTGACCGCCTTCACTCAACCGCCCAGAGTCACAACCGGGTCATGGTGATAGAGCTTATGGGCCACAAGGCGGGCTGGCTGGCCCTGTACGCCGGAGTTGCCGGCGGCGGCGATGTCATTCTGATTCCGGAAATCCCCTACAATATAAAAATTATCGGCCGTCATCTGATTGACCGCGCCAAATCGGGAAAGTCTTTTTCCATTGTGGTAGTCGCCGAGGGCGCCCTTTCCGTCGCGGAAGCCGGCATGGAAAAGAAGGACAGGAAAAAGTACCGCGCCGAGACGGCGGTTCCGTCAATCGCCTACCGGGTAGCCCATGAGATAGAATCGGAGACGGGCATGGAAACAAGGGCGACGGCGCTGGGCTACGTGCAGCGCGGCGGTATTCCCGATGCCTCGGATCGGGTCCTTGCCACCAGCCTTGGCACTGCCGCCGCGGATCTGCTCGCGAAGGAAAAGTACGGCCGCATGGTCGCCCTCCAGGGCGATGACATCGGCTCCGTGGATCTCAGCGTCCCCGAAGGAAAGGTCAAAACCATTCCCCGGGATCATTACATGATCGATACCGCCGCCTCGGTGGGAACCTGCCTGGGAGAATAGCGGTTTTAATCCGCGGCCTTTGCCTGCTCCGCCGGCCGCGGAGAGCTTTTTTTGAAGCTGAGAATTTCTCCTCCGTCCTTCTTTTCCGCCGGGTTGTAATCCGCGGTAACTGTGTCGCCTTCCTTTATCTTCCCCCCAATGACAAGTTTTGCCAGCGGGTTTTCGAGGTCGGCCTGGATGGTTCTTTTGAGGGGGCGCGCGCCGAACAGCGGATCGTAGCCGCGCCCGGCAAGGATTCCCTTTGCGGCGGCCGTGAGCTTAAGGCTGATTCTGCGGCCGGCGAGGCGTTCCGCAAGACGGGCAAGCTGGATGTCCGTAATTTTTCCGATCTCGGATTTGCCCAGCCGGTTGAAGATAACCGTCTCGTCGATGCGGTTTAAAAATTCGGGACGGAAATTCCGCTTGAGCAGTTCCGTAAGGGAATCCTTCAGGTTAACCTCTTTTTTTGAAGCGCCTTTGCCCGCGGCTTTTTCTTCTTCCCCCGCTTCGAGAATCAGATCCGAACCGAGGTTGCTGGTCATGATGATGATCACGTTTCTGAAATCCACCACCCTGCCCTGGCCGTCGGTAAGGCGGCCGTCGTCGAGGATTTGGAGGAAAACGTTAAAGACCTCCGGGTGGGCTTTTTCAATTTCGTCAAAGAGGATCACGCTGTAGGGACGGCGGCGCACCGCTTCGGTAAGCTGGCCGCCCTGCTCGTAACCCACGTAGCCGGGGGGCGCGCCGATAAGGCGGCTTACCGAATGTTTCTCGCCGTACTCGCTCATGTCGATGCGGGTCAGGGCCTTCTCGTCGTTAAAAAGAAAATCCGCCAGCGTTTTGGCAAGTTCCGTTTTTCCCACGCCGGTGGGTCCCAAAAACAGGAAGCTCCCCAGAGGGCGGGCCGCGTCGGAAAGGCCGGCTTTGTTGCGCCTAATGGCGTCGGCAACGGCCTCCACCGCGGCGTCCTGGCCGACCACGCGCTGCGCCAGAACCTTCTCCAGATCAAGATATTTCTGCAGCTCTCCGCTGAGCATCTTTGAAACGGGAATGCCTGTCCAGGCGGATACCACGCCGGCAATATCCTCCTCGCTGACCTCTTCCCGGAGGAGGGCGCCCGCCCCGGCGGAGTCCCGCTTTTTTTCCATTTGGCCGGCAAGCTGGGCAAGTTTTTTCTGCGCCTCGGGAATTCTCCCGTGCTTTACCTCCGCGGCCTTGGAGAGGTTGCCTTCCCTTTCCCAGCGGGTCTCCTCGATTTTAAGCTCTTCGATTTGCTGTTTAAGTTCACGGATTTTCCCGATGTCCTTCTTTTCGCTTTCCCACCGGGCCTTCATGGCGTCCCGCCCCGCGGTAAGATCGGCGATTTCCTTTTCAAGCTTGCCAAGCCGATCCCGGGAAGCATTGTCTTCCTCGCGGGAAAGGGCCTGCCTTTCTATGGAAAGCTGCAGCAGCTTCCGCTCAAGCTTGTCCAGCTCGGTGGGCCGGGAATCGAGTTCCATTTTAAGGCGGCTCGCGGCTTCGTCGACAAGGTCGATGGCCTTGTCCGGCAAAAAGCGGCTTGTAATGTAGCGGTTCGAAAGCGCCGCCGCCGCTACCAGGGCTTCGTCCTTGATCCGCACGCCGTGGTGTACCTCGTAGCGTTCCTTGAGGCCCCGCAGTATGGCCACGGTGTCTTCCACCGAAGGCTCCGGCGTATAGACCTGCTGGAAGCGCCGCTCCAGGGCCGCGTCCTTTTCGATGTGTTTGCGGTACTCATCCAGGGTTGTGGCGCCTATGCACCGCAGCTCCCCCCGCGCAAGGGCGGGCTTTAATAAATTGCCGGCATCGGTAGCCCCTTCGGCGGCGCCCGCTCCGACCAGGGTGTGGAGCTCGTCGATAAAAAGGATGATCCTGCCGTCGGCGGCCTGAACTTCATGAATCACCGCTTTAAGGCGTTCCTCGAATTCGCCGCGGAACTTCGCACCCGCAACCAGCGCACCCAGATCCAGGGCGAGGAGCTTTTTCCCCTTAAGCCCTTCGGGTACGTCGCCGGCTACAATGCGCCGGGCAAGACCCTCGACAATGGCGGTTTTTCCCACGCCGGGTTCGCCGATAAGAACCGGGTTGTTCTTGGTGCGCCGGGAAAGCACCTGCATACAGCGGCGGATTTCCTCGTCCCGGCCAATGACCGGGTCGAGCTTTTCCTGCCGCGCCAGGGCGGTAAGGTCCCGGCAGTAACGATCAAGAACCTGGTACTTTTCCTCGGGGTTCTGGTCAGTTACCCGGGTATTTCCCCGCACCGCTTTCAGGGCGCCGAGAATTGCGTTCTTGGTAACCCCCGCCTTTTTCAGAATGTCCGCGGCCTTTCCTTCGCCCGCCGCAATGGCAATAAGGATATGCTCGGTGGAAACGTATTCGTCCTTGAGGGCGCCGGCTTCGGCCTCCGCCTTTGCCAGCGCTTTGGACGCCGCGGAGGAAAAATAAAGCTGGGCCGCTTCCCCGTAAATTTTGGGGACGGCGGCGATCAGGGCCTCTGTTTCAGCCTTCACCCCGGCCGGGTCCGCCCCGATCCGCTCAATCACCGGCGCCACGATCCCGTCCTCCTGGTTCAGCAGGGCCAGGAGCAGGTGTTCAATCTCAACCTGGGAGTTATCTTCTTTTTGGGCAATTCCGGAAGCGGCGTCCAGCGCCTCCTGTGCTTTAATCGTCAATTTTTCATAATTCATAGTTGTATCCTTTTTTTATCCTATATATATAAGATAAGAAAAGGAGGCCGGGCGGGCAAGCGGGCGCTTGGGTTAACCTCACATGAAGTTCTAAGCCGCCGCCGGGGGAAGTGCCCTGGCAAGCATGAATTGATTCTGAGACCGACTCCGGCTTATATTTAATTTATGAAAGATTTAGCCCGAATACGATCCAAAAAGGCCTTTATCATTGATATGGACGGAGTCCTTTACCACGGCAACCGGCTCCTTAAGGGAGCGGCTGAATTTGTGAGCTGGCTTGAAAAAAATCATAAATCCTTTCTCTTTTTGACCAATTCGAGCGATCGTTCCCCGCTGGAGCTTGCCCAGAAACTTTCCCGGCTGGGCATTGAGGTAGATCCGGAACATTTCTATACCAGCGCCCTGGCGACGGCAAGCTACCTTGCCTCCCAGCGTCCCGGCGGTTCGGCTTATGTAATTGGCGAACCGGGGCTTATCCAGGCCCTCTACGACGCGGGTTTTACCATGAACAACGTCAATCCCGATTATGTGGTAGTGGGCGAAGGCCGGGGCTACAGCCTGGAAGCCCTGGAACGGGCGGTGCGGCTGGTGCTTGAGGGCGGGCGGCTTATCGGTACTAATCCCGACCTTTCCGGCCCTTCCGAAAACGGCATAGTTCCCGCCTGCGGAGCGCTGGTTGCGCCTATCGAACTTGCCGCCAAGACCAAGGCTTATTTTGTGGGCAAGCCCAACCCCCTGATGATGCGCCACGGCCTGCGCCGGCTCAACGCGCACCGTGAAGAAACGGTCATTATCGGCGACCGGATGGATACGGACATAGTCGCGGGCATGGAGTCTGAAATTGAAACGGTTCTGGTACTTTCGGGAGTCACCGGCCTGGAGGATCTGCCCGTGTTCCCCTACCAGCCCCGGCAGGTACTTGAGGGAGTGTTTGAAATTCCCGATTGAGTTCCTCATACCCGAAGCCGCGGCATTGTTGGAACCTTAATTTTTCTGTATTTTTATCGTTAGGGATATTCTGTCTTGCAAACCGAAGGACGAGGTGAAA
>JAISAK010000064.1 GCA_031266695.1 Treponema sp. | reverse complement strand
CGAAGGAGGTATACGCGTTTACCTCGGGCCCAAAGGCCATGCCCTGGGCCGCGAAATAGCTGTCCAGTTCGTTTCCCGAAAAATGGGCGGTCCCGTTAAACGCCATGTGTTCCACCAGGTGGGCGATACCCCGCTCGTTATTGGTTTCCAAAACCGATCCCGCCCGCACCGCCAGCCTGAGGAAAATACGGTTTTCAGGATATCGGTTCGGCAAAATACGGTACGAAAATCCGTTTTCAAGAACCCCGGAAATGACCGCGGGATCGCTCCCCAGCACTTCTCCGGCAGGGGAACCGGCGCCGCCCGTGGTCGCGCAGCCGGCCAAAACAACGGCGAGCAAAAGAGCGAAAACCGGATACAGCGCCTTGTTTTTCATACAGGCCCCTCCCGTACCTTCATTAAACCAAACGGTTCTAATGTTTGAAGTGCCGCGTTCCGGTAAAGATCATCGCTATGCCGTGTTTGTCGCAGGCCTCAATCGAGAGCCCGTCGTTAAGCGAACCTCCGGGTTGAATGATGGCTTTGATACCCGCCGCCGCCGCCGCTTCAACCACATCGGGGAAAGGGAAAAAAGCGTCGGAAGCGAGAACCCTGGCGGCTTTGCCGTCCTTCCATGAGCCCCTTCCCGCTTCGGCGGCCGCCCTTGTCGCGGCGGCGCTCCGCCGGAGGGACTGCTCCGCGGACCAGATACGGTTGACCTGGCCGCCGCCTATGCCAAGGGCGGCCTCGTCCCGCACGATCATGACGGCGTTCGATTTTACAAAGCTTACCGCCCGCATGCCGAAGATTAGGTCGGGAAGATCCCCGGCCGCCGGCGCGGTTTTGCTTACCACGTCCCATTTTTCAAGAAGCCTGCGGTCGGCCTGCTGCACCAAAAGTCCCCCGTCAACGGCAATGTATTCGTGGGTTTCAAGGGGCGCCCTCTTTACCTTCATGACGCGGAGGTTCTTTTTCTTTTTGAGAATTTCGAGCGCCGCGGGTTCAAAATCAGGAGCCGCGACGATTTCAAGGAAAAGCTCCGCAAGCTTTGCGGCGGTTGCCGCGTCAACGGCGACGGTGGACGCCACGATGCCGCCGAAGATTGAAACAGGATCGCAGGCGTAGGTTTTTTCATAGGCTTCGCCGAGCGTATTGCCCAGGGCAATGCCGCAGGGCGTATTGTGCTTAACCGCCGCGCAGCAGGCCTTTACTTTTTCCGCGGCGGCGGAAGGGACGAGCCGCCTGACATCCGCTTCGCCGGCCGGCGGGGTTCCCGCAAAGCCGAAAGCGCAGGCCGCCTTCCACGCAAGGTCAAGGTCGCGGATATTGTTGTAACCAAGCTCCTTGCCGTTAAGCTGCTCCATGTCTTCGAGAACGCCGGGTCTGTCGGTGTGGAGATAGAGCGCCGCGGACTGATGGGCGTTTTCGCCGTAACGCAGGGGCCGGGCTTTTGCGAGGGAGAGGGGCCAGTACCGGGGGTATTCTTCGTCAAGGAGGTAGCGGGCAATGGCGGCGTCGTAGGCGGAAGTAAGATCGAAGACTTTGCCGGCAAGCCGCTTTTTGAATTCCGCCGGGACTTCGCCCGCCTTGAGTCCGGCGATGGTTTCGGCATAGTCCGCCGGATCGGTAAGAACGATCACGTCGCGGTAATTTTTCGCCGCGGAGCGGAGCATGGCGGGGCCGCCTATGTCGATGAACTCCACCGTTTCTTCGGAGGGACAATTCGCGGGATTGTCACCGGAAAGCCCGGCGCGGACTTTTTCAAAAAACGGGTAAAGATTGACGCAGACAAGGTCTATCGTTGAAAAGCCAAGCTCTTCAAGGGTTTCCATGTGGGCCCTTTCGCCGCGTCGGGCAAGGATGCCGGCGTGAACGGCGGGATGCAGAGTCTTTACCCGGCCGTCAAGACATTCGGGGAATCCGGTAAGCGCGGAGATGTCGACAACGGGAATTTTGTTTTCCCGCAGATGCCTTGAGGTTCCGCCGGTGGAAAGAATCTCCCACCCCGCCCCGCTCAGGTACGAAGCCAGTCCAAGAATTTCGTCTTTGTAAAATACGCTGATTAAAGCCCGCTTTTTCAGTTTTTCTCCTCCCCGCCGTTTCCTTCCGCGGCTCCCTCCGTTACGGAGTCAAGTACCCGCGCCGTTTCGGCAAACTGTTCCGGCCCCGCGGCCTGTTCTTCGGCAGAACCGCGCCGTTCTTCTTTCTCCCGGCGGCGTTTTATCATTTCATTGTATAAGTGCCCCGCAACCAGGGAGGTTGCTTCCACAATGGCTATGTGTTCCTCATCGTGGATACGTTCCGCAAGCGCGTCCGGCGTATCTCCCTTCAATACCGGAACCCTGCGCTGCAGGATTATGGCGCCCGTGTCGGTTCCCGAGTCCACAAAGTGAATGGTACAGCCCGATTCCTTTTCCCCCGCGTCCAGTACGGCCCGGTGAACGCGGTTGCCGTACATGCCCCTGCCGCCGTACTTGGGAAGGAGACTGGGATGAAGGTTGATGATGCGCCCCGTGTAATGTTTGATTATCTTCCCCTGCAGAATGGAGAGGAAGCCCGCCAATACGATGAGGCCGATATTGTAGTCCCTGGCAATGCGGAAAATCCTGTCGGAAAGTTCCCTTCGCATTTCGTCTCCGGAAAACCGGTCGCTGGGTTCTTCCACATGCACGGGGATACCCCAGAGTTTTGCCCGTTCCAGGGCGCAGGTTCCGGGCCGGTCCGAAACGGTCACGGTAAGCCTTCCCGGGCCGAGCTTTCCGGTTTTTTCCGCGTCCAGCAGGGCCTGGAAATTCGTTCCCCCGCCGGAAACGAGGGTCATGATATTAATTCCCGACAAAACGGACTTCTCCTTTTTTGTTATGTGTTATCTCAATTCTGCCTGTTTGCCAGGCGGGAAAACCCTGTGCGTTAAGGTACTCCACTGCCGCGGGTCCGTCCTCCGGCGAAACCGCCAGTACAAAACCCAGGCCCATGTTAAAGGTATTGAACATTTGTTTTCGCATTCCCGGATTGGCTTCAAGAATCCCGGCGCCGGGTTTCCGCGCCGCCGCGCTGTCTTCCGCCGCGCCGTTCCCGTCCGCAAGGCCCCGGGCTATCCGCATAAAAATGGGAGGAATTGGCCAGCTTCCTTCCCGGAGGACCGCGTCAAAGGCAGGACGGCCTTCGGAGGGCGGCGCAAACATGCGCGGGATGTTTTCGTAAAAGCCCCCGCCGGTGATATGGGCCATGCCGCGGATTTCAATTTTTTCCATAAGGCCAAGAACCGGTTTTACATAGAGCCGGGTGGGCTCCAGCAGGGCAATGCCCAGAGGCCTGCCGAAAAAATCTTCATTCAGATCGGGCAGGACTTTCCGTATAAGGCTGAAACCGTTGGAGTGGGGGCCCGACGAAGCAATGCCGACAAGGACGTCGCCTTCCCGAATCTTTGCGCCGTCAACAATTTTTTTCCGGTCAACAATGCCGACGGCAAAGCCGGCGATGTCGTATTTGCCCTCGTCGTAAAAACCGGGCATTTCCGCTGTTTCGCCGCCCAGCAGCACGCTTCCGGTTTCGCGGCAGCCCGCGGCTATGCCGCGCACAAGCTCCGCCGCCACGTCGGCGTCAAGCTTTCCGCAGGCAAGGTAATCGAGAAAGAACAGCGGCCGCGCTCCGTGGCAGAGTATGTCGTTGACGCACATGGCTACGCAGTCTATGCCCACGGTGTCGTATTTTTTCATCCGGAAAGCGATGTCAAGCTTGGTACCCACGCCGTCGGTGCCGGATACGAGGACGGGCTCTTCCATTGCGCCGGGAACCGCGGCCGCGCCGCCGGCCGCCGGAGGCTCGTTATGCGGCATACCATACGGAAAAAATTCTTTCAGTGAATACATTCCCGCAAAGCTGCCAATTCCGTTTAACACCGCGCTGTTCATGGTTCCGGCGGAAAATTCCCGGTATTTGCCGACCGCCCGGTAGCCTTCTTCGATATCAACGCCCGCCTGTTTATAATCCATCACAGACCCTCATTGTTTACGGTTTCGCCCGGAACCGGAATGGGGTATTCGCCGGTAAAGCAGCCCAGGCAGAAACCGGGCCTGCTCCCCCCGGCGCCGTTTGGCTTTTCCAGAGATTCCAAAAGCCCTTTTACCGAAATAAATTCAAGGGTGTCGGCGCCCAGAGCCTTGCAGAGATCGGCGGCGCTGCCGGCGTTGCTGATAAGATCCTTCCGGTGGGGCGTGTCTATGCCAAAATAGCAGGGGGAGCGCACCGGAGGAGAACACACCCTGATATGCACTTCCTTTGCCCCGGCTTCCCGCAAAAGCGAAACCAGGTGGCGGCTGGTTGTTCCGCGTACAATGGAATCGTCGATGAGTACAACCCTCCTGCCCTTCACTTCGCTGCGAATAACGAAATGCTTAAGGGATACCGCCTTTTCCCGCATCGACTGTTCCGGGGCGATAAAAGTTCTTCCTATGTATTTGTTTTTTACAATACCCATGCCGAAGAGGGTGCCCGTTGCCCTGCCGTATCCGATGGCCGCGGGGATTCCCGAATCGGGAACGCCGATAACAAGATCCGCGGCCACGGCCGATTCCCGGGCCAAAATTTCGCCGACCCGGATCCTTGAGTCGTATACGTCTATTCCGTCAATGACGCTGTCGGGGCGCGCAAAATAAACGTATTCAAAGGAACAAACAGCCCTCCGGGTTTTTTCGCTGAAGCTGAATGAAAGAACCTGATCCTGATTTATGATGACCACTTCCCCGGGCTCAATGTCCCTGACGTATCTGCCGCCGGCAGCCTCAATCGCGCAGGATTCGCTTGCCAGTATCCAGCTTCCGGAACGGTTCCTGCCCGAACCGGCGCCGCGCAGTTCCCCCAGGCAGAGGGGCCTGATGCCATTGGGGTCCCGCGCGCCTACAAGGGCTTCGCCGGTCAGCACCAGCAGGGCGTAGGAACCCTTGATAAACTGGATGGTGTCCGTCAGCGCCCTTTCCAGCCCCTTTTTGTAATTCTTTGCGATAAGATTGACTATTACTTCGCTGTCGCTTGAGGAAATAAAGCCGATGCCTGAGTCTTCAAGAAGCTCCCGAACAACGTCGGCGTTGGTCAGGGTTCCGTTATGTGCAACTGCAATGGAGCCGAGCTTAAAGCGGCTGACAAAGGGCTGGGCATTTTCAATGCTGCTTGAACCGTGGGTGGAATAACGCACATGTCCAATGGCGGCAGATCCTTTGATTTTGGAAAGTATTTCAGGGTTAAAGACTTCACCCACAAGGCCCATCCCTTTGTGGACTTCGATGGTTTTATCCTTTGCCGCCGCAATTCCGGAACTTTCCTGCCCCCGGTGCTGGAGCGAAAAAAGGCCGTAGTAAACCAGCGGGGCCGCATCCTTTTCGGGGTCCTTGCAGAAAACCCCAAAGACTCCGCACTCGTCATGGAATTTATCACTGTCCACCGCCGGCCTCCGAAGCTATCCGCTAATCCGGTTCATGATCTCGATGTACGCTTCTTTTACGTTTCCCAGATCCCTGCGGAAGCGATCCTTGTCGAGTTTTTCATTGCTTTTTGCATCCCAGAAACGGCAGGTGTCCGGAGAAATCTCATCGGCCAGCACCAGCTCCCCGCCCCGGGTCCGGCCGAATTCAAGCTTGAAGTCAATGAGTCTGATTCCACGCCCGAGAAAGAAAGCCGAAAGGATTTCGTTTATCCCGAAGGTGAGTTTTTTTATTTCCACTATTTCTTCAAAGGTAGAGGCGCCGATGGCAACGGCATGGTAGTCGTTGATCAAGGGGTCGCCCAGGCTGTCGTCTTTATAGGATAGCTCAAATACGGTGGTTTTAAGCTCCGCGCCTTCGCTGAGTCCAAGGCGCTTTGCCATAGACCCGGCGGCCCTGTTGCGGACGATCACTTCCAGGGGAATAATTTTTACTTTTTTGCAGAGCATGTCCCGGTCGTTGAGCCGCGTAACATAGTGGGTAGGGACGCCGGAATCCCTGAGAAGTTCAAAAAGGCCGGAGGCGATTTTGTTGTTCAGAATTCCCTTGTCTTCAATTTGTCCTTTTTTTTCGCCGTTAAAGGCGGTGGCGTCGTCCTTGTAATGGATGATCACATATTCGTCCGAAGCGGAAAGGCCTTCGGGGGACGCGGCAAAAACTTTTTTCGCCTTTCCCTCGTAAAGCAGTTCCCCCTGTTTTGCCCCTTCGGGGACGCTCCCGGCGGCACGCGCGCTGCTCATAACTCCGCTCCTTCATTTTCCTTCGCAAAATCGGCTTTCATCTTTTTTCGGAATTCAATCAGTTTATCTTTCAGGGATTGATCTGAAAGGGCAAGAATTTCGCAGGCAAGCCAGGCGGCGTTTGCTGCATTGTCCACGCCGACAGCGGCGACGGGAACAGGCTTGGGCATCTGCGCGACGGAGAGCAGCGCGTCAAGGCCGCCAAGGCCGCCGGAATTTATGGGCACGCCGATAACGGGCACCAGGGTCCGGCTGGCGATGACTCCCGGCAGATGCGCCGCAAGCCCCGCGCCCGCTATGATGACCTTAACCCCGCCGGCTTCCAGCTTTTTGACGGTTTCACCGAGCAGCTCCGGCACCCGGTGCGCCGAAAGAATATGGGAACTGTAGGTAACGCCGAAGTCTTTAAAGACCTCGGCGGCTTTTTTCATTACAGGTGAATCGGATTTTGATCCGAAGATAATGGCGGCCTGCATACCCGAACCCCTCCCCATCGCCGCGGCGGATAAATCATCCTATCATGCGGGGCAAAAGATATGCAAGGTAAGATACTTATACCCCGAGCGGTACAAATGAAAACAACACCCTCTACAGCGGGGCTGCCAACGCCGCCCTTCACGACGGTTTTGGCAGCCCGCGGCGCGTAGCTCGGGTTAAAACCCTCACACCTTTTTTGGTGCGGCAACTGTTACTGTGCGCCGGGCGCTGTTGCTTTCATTGAATTAACGCTCCTGACGGAGCGCTTTGTTGCGCCCCCGCGGGGAGCTCAACTAAATCAGAGTTGCAGCATCACTCCTTTTATGTTTAATAGTAATTAAAATCAACAACAA
>JAISAK010000040.1 GCA_031266695.1 Treponema sp. | reverse complement strand
AAGCCGCCGCCGCACTTCCTCCGCGGCCAAAGCCTCATCCTCGCCGATACAGGTCAAGGTGTTTCCGAGGATTTGCAAAAATTGCCCGCCGTCCAGCCGTCCGCCGGGATCGCCGCCGTTCTGAATAATCCGCAAGTACGCCAGCTCCCGGCAGGCGTAGCGGGGGCCGGGGAAAAGGGTATAGAGGATTCCGCCCTTTAATCCAAAGGACTTCATGATGAGGAGAGATACTTCCCCCAGCCGTACAGGTTCATCCGCTTTTGCCCGGACGGACAGCCAGCCCCTGGCCTGGGCGGCCGCCGCCCCGGTAACCGCGGGTTCCGCGTCCGCGCCGCCGGGCAGGACCCCCGCCGCGGTGAGGACAAACCACGCCGCCTGACCGCGGGTAATTTCGCCGGAGGCGAGAAGATCGTCCAATTCGGCGGCGGTGGAATTCGCCGGGCCGCCCTTCGCCGGTACAAACGGTTCAACAACCGCCGGTTTAATAACCGCAGTACCCGCGCAGCCGGCGGCAAACAAGACGGGAAGAAGTATAAAAATTACGGAAAAAAGTGTTGTCAGCCTTCCGGCGCTAACGGAGAACGGAGAACGGAGAACGGAGAACGGAGAACGGAGAACGGAGAACGGAGAACGGAGAACGGAGAACGGAGAACGGAGAACCGGCGCCCAAGGTTAAACCCTGCCGATAAAATCTGTCAAGTACCATTTGGACCTATCCATCCTTTTTGTGTTATACACCATAGATTTGGGTATATTAATATTATACCATAATTCAAGAAATTTTGTAAAGTCTTCGCAAAAAGACATGCAAGGTAATATATCATACCCCAAGCGGCAGGAATGAAATTAATGGCCTCCAGGCGGGGCCGCCAAAGCCGCCGTTCACTTGCCTGTAGAGTCCGCCTCCACAGCCGTTGAACCGAAGGTTCGAAGGCTGTTCCAGCGGGGAATTCCAGAGTCGCTCACGGCGGTTTTAGCGCTCCCGCTATGGAAGATATTCTTTTCATTCATAGCGCCAAGAGCAAAGTCTATAACCTTGTATGTCTTTTTTATGATGAGGAAGTCGCCGCCGCGCACGGCGGCCTAAAGGCCGCCTACTTTTGTTCGGTACTGTGGTCGTTACCGGGCTCCGGGCGCTGTTACCTTCATTGAATTAACGCTCCTTACGGAGCGCTTTGTTGCGCCGGGCGTATGGCGTATTTACCGGTAAACGCCCCTTGACGGGGCGCTTTGTTCCGCCCCGCGGCGCGCTGCTCGGGCTGAAGCCCTCACGCATTGGTCATTACTCTTGCACATCTGTTGGGCGCCAGGCGTGTGGCATATTGATTGAATTAACAGCCCTTGGCGGGCTGCTTTATTGCGCCCGGCTTGACTGCACAAAATTTCAGCATTATAATAAAATAAATTAAGGGAGGCTGTTTCAGGATCCGGTAGTCCGGCAGGGCTGTTGTTTTGGGACGGCCCCGGGGCTGAGGAATTCGGAAGGAGGATCCCGGTGAGTGAAAAAGGAACCGGCGAAGCGGCGCAGGCCGCGTTTACCGTAAACGGCAGGCCGGTTCAGGGCAGGGGGGACAGAAAACTTCTCGATTTCCTCCGGATGGAACTGCGGCTTACCGCCGCGAAGAACGGCTGCGGCTCGGGGGCCTGCGGCGCCTGCACGGTGCTGGCGGACGGCAAACCCCTGCGGTCCTGCGTTACTCCCCTAAGCAAAATCGAAGGAAAAAATATTGTCACCCTTGAGGGCCTCAGCGAAAGGGAAAAGGAAGTGTACGCCTTTGCCTTTGCGGAATCCGGGGCCGTGCAGTGCGGCTTTTGTATTCCCGGCATGGTTTTAAGCGCCAAGGCCCTGCTTGACGCGAAGGGCGCCGCGGTTCCTCCGGGCGCGGTTCCCGCGGATGCGGTTCCCACGGAAGAAGAAATTCGAAAGGCAATCCGCTCCAATATCTGCCGCTGTACCGGGTACAAAAAAATAGTGGAGGCGATACAAATCGCCGCTTCTTTGTTCAGCGGAAACAGCCCGGTTCCCGCGCGGAATTCTTCCGGCTTTCTCGGCGAAAATCTGCACCGCGTTGACGCGGCGGAAAAAACCCTTGGCACGGGAAAATACGCGGACGATCTTGAATTTGAGGGAATGTTGCACGCCTCGGCGCTGCGTTCCGCCCACCCCCGGGCGCGGGTAATCAAAATCGACGCCTCAAAGGCCCTTGCCCATCCGGACTGCAGGGCGGTGCTGACCGCGAAGGACGTTCCCGGAAATATAAAGATCGGCCACCTGGCTTTTATTTCCGACTACGACGTAATGATAGCCGAAGGGGGTACTACCCGCTTTATCGGCGACTCCCTTGCCGTGGTCGTCTGCGGCAGCCGCGAAAGCCTTGGGGAAGTAAAGTCCCTCATCGAAGTTGAATATGAAATTCTTCCGCCCCTTACCAGCCCCCGGGAGGCAATGGCGCCGGACGCTCCTTCTGTTCACGGCGAAATTCCCTCAAAAAATCTGCCGGGATTTCCGGCGCTTCCCAATATCCTTTCCCACGAGCATCTTGTCAGGGGAAAGGCCGACGAGGTTCTCGCAAAATCGAAGTACGTGGTAAGCCGCCGTTATTCGGTTCCCTTTACCGAGCACGCCTTCATGGAACCCGAATGTGCCGTCGCCATGCCCACCGGTGCCTTGTGTACCGTACCCGCGGAGAAGCTGCTGGCGTCTATTGTCCCTGGCCCTCCGGTGAGCGATGGGCATGGCGGAACATCGAAAAGCATTATTGTGGAAGGTGATGATGGTTTGCCCTGGCTCACCCTCTATTCCGCGGGGCAGAGCATCTACGACGAACAGCGGGAATGTTCCCGCATGCTGGGCATCCCTCCCGAAAAGGTACACGTAAAGGGAATGTTCGTGGGCGGCGGCTTCGGCGGCAAAGAGGACATGAGCGTCCAGCACCACGCCTGCCTTGCGGCCTGGGTGCTGAAAAAGCCGGTAAAGGTGCTGCTTACCAGGGAGGAAAGCATCCGGCTCCACCCCAAGCGGCACGCCATGGAAATGGAATTTACCACCGGCTGCGACGAAAACGGAATCCTTACCGCCATGAAGGCTGTCCTGGTCTCGGACACCGGGGCCTACGCAAGCCTCGGCGGGCCGGTGCTGCAGCGGGCCTGTACCCACGCGGCGGGTCCCTACAACTACCAGGTGATTGACATCGACGGCAAAGCCGTTTATACCAACAATATTCCCGGCGGAGCCTTTCGGGGTTTCGGCGTACCCCAGAGCTGCTTCGCGACCGAGAGCAACCTTAACCTCCTTGCGGAGATGGCGGGGCTTTCACCCTGGGAGATCCGTTACCGTAACGCGATCAGGCCGGGCCAGGTTCTGCCCAACGGCCAAATCGCCGGGGGCGACGCGGAGCTTGAGGCCTGCCTGCTCGCGGTTAAGGATGTTTACGAAGAGGCCCTGGCCCGGGGGAAGCACGCGGGCATTGCCTGCGCGTTTAAGAATTCGGGGATAGGCGTCGGCCTTCCCGATGTGGGGCGCTGTATTCTTTCGGTGGAGAAGGGGAAGGTGCATATCAGAACCAGCGCCGCCTGCATTGGACAGGGCCTCGCAACGGTTACTACCCAGCTTGTCTGCGAAACCCGGCGGATACCGCCGGACGCGGTATTTGCCGAAGCCCCGGACACCCGGCGGACTCCCAATTCGGGAACCACCACCGCTTCCCGGCAGACCTTTTTCACCGGGGAAGCCTCCCGGCAGGCGGCCCTCAAACT
>JAISAK010000030.1 GCA_031266695.1 Treponema sp. | reverse complement strand
GGCTCTTTTCTTCCGTCATTTACTGATTTAGGAGAACTATTTGTAAGATTTTTGTTTGAAAGCTATTGACAATGGGCACATCATATCAGTTACACGGAGGACACCTAAAGGAAGCACGCGAAAGCGTGTTGAACGATTGAAAGCGCATGGTGGGAGCCCCAAAAATGCCGCAGCATGGAATAGATGCTTTAAGGGCGTAGGATTTGTAATGACAAACTCCGTCGAACCAAAGGTTCGCAAACTCTGTGTCCTCCGTGGTGGGTTTTCTTTTTTCTAACCGCTCTTATCCGGTTGTTTAGTCCAATCAACCCGCTAACGGAAGAACGAAGGCAGGACGGGCAGGGCGGCGGCAATTACCATGCCGGCAAGAAGCAGCGCGGCCCTGGTTTTTTGTCCGGCCCCCTGCCGAATAACGGAAGCCGGAACAGGGCCGGCCGCCCGGCCTGCGCCCGCGGAGGGCCCGGCGGCGGAAAGGGCCGCCGGCGAAGCGGATTCCGTTTCCGCGGCGGCGTCCAGTTCCAGCATCAGCCGGTCTATCCCTTCGATAACATGACCCCGGCGTACCGCCGTCTTTCGCCCGCGTATCACTTCAAGCAGACGGAAGGACTCCCCCAGCAGTGAACCAAACCCGCCGGGCAGTTTCAGGTCGGCCTTGACGCAGGCCCCGGAAAGCATGACAAGACCTTCAAGGGTAAGGGCCTTGCCGAATCCGGAAAGCAGGCTGCCGTCGGTTACCTTGAGCGGCCCCAGCGCGGCAAGAATTTTACCGTGAGGCGCAAGAAGGTTGAAAAAAACAATGAAGGCCATAACCAAAGCGGTAACAAGGGGATTGTTCTTTTTTCCGGAAAGCCGGGCAAGGAAACAGAAAAACAAAAATTGCGGAAGACGCAGCAGCGGCGAGGGATTAAAAACCAAAAACAGCGTCATGACAAGGCCGGCGATAAAAAGCTCCGTACTGCCGAAAAGATCGTTCCATCTTTGCCGCCGGCGCAGATGCCGGTCGTCCGCCGGGGCAGGCGGGGGTTCGGGCGGGGTTCGCCGTATTTCAGCCGGCGGCGAAGTTCCGGCGGACGGCGGCGAAGTTCCTGTAGCCGGCAGCCGGGTTCCGGCGGCTGCGTACCGGCCGTACCAGCGGGAGGAGCCGCAAAAAATTTCACAGAAAATTCCCAGCGCGGCGCCGCTTGCAAAGCCGGAAACAAGAAAGGCCGGAACGAGGAAACGCAGATCCGCGCCGAAAACGAAAAAGCGGGCCAGAACCAGTTGAACGCCGTTTGAAAGCATGGCGCCCGCGCAGCTTATACCCGTATAACCGCTGCGGCCGGGGCCCGCGGCACGGCGCAGCGCGTACATAAGGACGGCGGAAGAGGCGGTTCCCGCAAGGGAAAAAAGAAAAACATAGGAAAAGAGGGTTCCCGTCAGTATCCCCTGTCCGAGTATTTTAAGCAGGACAAGGAGAAAAAAATCCGCGGGGGAAAATATATCCAGAGCAAGCAGCAGGGGCAGATTGGCAAGGCCGATCCGCATGAAGGGAAAGGGTTTTGGTATGAGGTATTCAAGGGCGGAAAGAAAGAAACAGAGGCTTCCGAGGATCGCCAGGGTATGCCGGCCTCCGGCCGCGCCGGTTTCCGCGCTGCCTTTACCATGCCGCGGCGTCAACATCATCCGCCCCGGAAGAACCGGCGCCACGGCTCCGCCGGCCGCCTCCGTCCGCTTCACCGTCGATGGAAACAAGAACCCTGTTCGGAAGACAGGCAATCCACTGGCCCCGGGCATGTATAGCCCCGGCGGCAATGCAGGTCTGGTTCACGCAGGGTGATGAAAGCACCCGGACTTCGCTGTTTCTGATTTCAACCACCGTGTCCCCAAGGGGCCCGGCCACCCTCAAAGTCTCGGCCGCGTCCGGTGAAAAAAGCCAAACGCCGCCTTCGCCCTTCACATTAACGATGGATCGGCTTCCCGAATCGGAATACACAAACACGAAGGATCCGATAATTATGCCGAAGGCGGGAATAAGGATTCCGAAATCGAAAGGCTTCAGTATCATAAAATCTAAGAACCGCAGCAGCCTTCCGTACCACAGCCGCCGCAGCCTCCGCCGTTACAGCCGCAGCCGTCGTGATCGTGCCCGTGCACATGACCATGCAGCAGCTCTTCTTCGCTGGCCTCCCGGATTCCGGCAACGGTAACGTCAAAAACAAGATCAAGCCCCGCAAGGGGATGATTGCCGTCAATAGTAACCGTGTTATCCGCAACTTTGGTTACCGTGATAAGCCTCACCCCGTTTGAATCGCGGGTGTGGAACTGCATGCCCGGCTTCACTTCGGCGGCGCCGTTGAAATTCTCAAGGGGAACTTCCGCGATCAGCCTTTCGTCACGCATGCCATAGGCGTCCGCGGCGGGAATGTTTACCGAAAAACGCTCGCCCTCGGATTTGCCTTCCAGGACCTTTTCCAGTCCGGGGATAATGTTTTCAAATCCGTGGAGATAGTCCAGAGGCTCCGCGCCCGAGGTAGTATCAAGAAGATTATTTTTGTCGTCCCTGAGGGTATATTCTATACTGACAACCCTGTTTTTTGTTATATTCATAGATCTTTTATACCATAACCACCGATATATTGCTATCAGGCAGCACAGCCAGGGTATGAAGGGGCCCGGGACAAAGACCTAAACCTGACCCGCAAAATTTTTTCCCCCGTGAAGTGAAGAAAGCGGTAAATTTTTCCGTCAGAGGGACGGGGAAGCCGTGGTTTACACGCCGACAACGGCGGTAACCTGGGGCACTTCCTTTTTGAGATAGTTTTCAATTCCCATTTTGAGGGTCATCTGGGCCATGGGGCATCCGCCGCAGGCGCCGGTAAGCTTTACGGAAACCGTGCCGTCTTCGGATACCGAAACGAATTCGACATCCCCGCCGTCCGCCTGAAGGGAGGGCCGTACATTATTCAAAGCGCTTTTAACCTGTTCTTCAAACATAATTATCTCCTGGTACATAAAGTATACCAAAATAGTTCTATAAATACAACACGCAAAATACATGCAAGGTAATATGTCATACTCCAAGCGGTACGAATGAAATCAAGATATTCCCTTGTGGGAGCGCAAAGTCGTCGTTCACTTGCCTGTAGAGTCCGCCTTCGCAGCCTTGCAGGCTGCTTCGGTGGGGAATTCCAGAGTCGTTCACGGCGGCTTTGCGCTCCCACAAGGGCAGATATTCCGTTCATTTATAGCGC
>JAISAK010000009.1 GCA_031266695.1 Treponema sp. | reverse complement strand
CCCAATGGGGTGATGAAGGAAAAGGCAAAATCGTGGATTATCTGGCCAATGAAGCGCAGATAATTGTCCGTTTTTCCGGCGGAGCCAACGCCGGACACACCATAGTCATTGGCGGCGAGGAGTACGCCCTGCACCTGATCCCTTCGGGGGTCTTTTATCCCGACAAGCTGGTTATTCTGGGCGCGGGTATGGTTATAGACCCGGTAGCGCTCTTTAACGAAATCAAGATGCTTGAGGACCGCGGCATTGATACCACGGGGCGGATTTTTATTTCCGACCGCGCCCACATCGTTCTTCCCCGGTACATTCAGGTTGACAAGGAACGCGATGAGGCGCGGAAGAAGCCCATTGGTACTACGGGCCGCGGCATCGGCATTACCTATTCCATGAAGAGCGATCGGGACGGTATCCGTATCGCGGATCTTGCCTGGAAAGAAAAAATGGACGAGCTTGAACAGAAGGACAGGGAATTCCTCGTCCCCTATATCGACCGGCTCCTTGCCATGTCCATTGATCTTTCCTCCTACCTGGTGCATCACCGGAATTCCCAGGTACTCTTCGAAGGCGCCCAGGGAACGCTGCTGGATCTTGATCTGGGAACCTATCCCTATGTATCAAGCGGAATGTCCTGCGCGGCGGGCGCCGCCATCGGCGGCTGTGTCGGCCCCCGGGCAATCGACAAGGTGCTGGGCGTGTTCAAAGCCTATTCCACCCGGGTGGGCAACGGCCCCCTGCCCAGCGAATTTGATCCCGATTCCGAAGACGAACTCTGCCGCTTTGTCCGCGACACGGGCCGCGAGTACGGCGTTACCACCGGCCGCCCCCGCCGTTGCGGTTACCTCGACCTTGTTTCCCTGCGTTACGCCTGCCTTACCAATTCAATTGACGGCCTCGTGATGACTCACCTCGATGTCTACGACACCTTTGAAGAGATCAAGGCCTGTACCGCTTACCGCATCGGCGACAGGATAGTTGAAAATTTCCCCGCTTCCGTTGAAAGCCTCAACAACGCGAAACCCGTACTCCGCAGTTTTCCCGGCTGGAAGAAAACCCTGGCAGGGGCGCTTACCTACGAGGAACTGCCGGTTGCGGCAATGGAGTACATCGAATTTATTGAACGCTTCTGCGAAACGCCCATAGATATCGTATCCGTGGGCTATGACCGCAAGGCGACGATTATCCGTAAAAGCCCCTGGACGCGGTAGACAAAAAATCTCCATAACTTTTCGGGGAGACAAGATGGATAAAATACTGATTCTGGATTTCGGCAGCCAGACCACGCAGCTTATCGGACGGCGCATTCGGGATCTGGGCGTCTACACGGAGATTCTTCCCGGCGACAGCGTGATAAACGATGAAATACCCGGCGCCGCGGCGCGGGCCGGTAAAGTGAAGGGGCTTATCCTTTCCGGGTCGCCCGAATCGGTATACGATCAGGGCGCCGCGCCGGATAAAAAGATTTATTCCTGCGGCCTTCCGCTTTTGGGGATCTGCTACGGCCTGCAGCGGATGAATTTCGATCAGGGCGGAAAGGTCGAGCCCCTGCCAAAACGGGAATACGGAAGAATCGGCGTAAGCGTCAGGAAAAATTTTGTTGCGTATAACGAAACCGCGGGCGGCGCCAACAGCGCGGCGGCGGAGTGTTTTCTTAAAGCCTTTCATCCCCGCTTTACCGCGTGGATGAGCCACGGCGACACCCTTACCGCCCTTGCGCCGGGCCTGCGCGAATACGGAACCAGCGACACCGGCTATCCCGCCGTGGTGATCCACGACGAAAAGCCCTGGTTCGGCCTTCAGTTCCACCCCGAAGTAAGCCACTGCGAAGACGGGCTTGAGATTCTCTCGGCCTTTGTCTTCGGCGTCTGCGGCTGCGGCGCCGGCTGGACTATGGAGAAGTATGCAGAGGAAGTCCGCGCCGCGCTCGGCTCAAGGGTTGGCAAAAACCCGGTGCTTCTCCTTATTTCCGGCGGCGTCGACTCCACCGTTGCCGGCGCCCTGCTCCTCAGAACCCTGGAAAGCGATCAGGTTCATCTGATGTATATGGACACGGGCCTTATGCGCAAGGACGAAACAAAAACCGTCAAGGCGAATCTTGAACGCCTCGGCGCAAAGCATCTGCACATCGTTCACTGCGAAGACGAATTCCTTTCCGCCCTGAAGGGCCTTACCGATCCCGAAGCCAAGCGCAGGGCCATCGGCGATTTGTTCATTACGATTCAGGAACGGGAAGTGGCGCGCCTGGGCCTGCCGGACAATTACTTTCTTGCCCAGGGTACGCTCTACACGGATCTGATTGAAAGCGGAAAAGGGGTGGGGAAAAAGGCCCGCCTTATCAAAAGTCACCACAACGTAGGAAGCCCCCTGGTAGACCGCAAGCGCAAAGCCGGCCGCGTCATTGAGCCCCTCGACCGTCTTTACAAGGACGAAGTGCGCCGCCTCGGCCGCCTTCTGGGCGTCGACGAGGAAGTGATTCGCCGCCACCCCTTTCCCGGCCCCGGCCTTG
This sequence comes from Treponema sp., assembly GCA_031266695.1. GTDB lineage: Bacteria > Spirochaetota > Spirochaetia > Treponematales > Breznakiellaceae > JAISAK01. The sequence goes on along the minus strand of JAISAK010000009.1, from coordinate 751 downwards.
CGGTGCGTATCCTCGGTGAAGTAAGCAGGGAAAAATGCGATATCCTCCGCGAGGCGGACGCGATTTTTATCGAAGAATTAAAACGCCGCCCGGCCCCGCGTGCGGACGGCGGCGCGGCGCAAAACAATCTTTCGCTTTACGACGATATCTGGCAGGCCTTCGCCGTGCTTCTCCCCGTCCGCTCGGTGGGCGTTGCCGGCGATGTCCGCAAATACGGCTGGGTTCTTGCCCTCCGCGCCATCACCAGCGCCGACGGCATGACCGCCGACGTTTACCCCTTTCAAACCCGGGATCTGCTTGAAATTTCCACCCGCATTACCAACAGCGTCAAAGCTATTGGCCGCGTAACCTATGATATTTCAAGCAAGCCGCCGGCAACGATTGAGTGGGAGTGAAGGGTCAGGACAAGATCATTTACTTTTCACAGAGGATTTTTTATAAATGAGAAAAATAATTATTTCAGCATATTTTTTTATAAATTTAAGTTTGTTATGTTTTTCTCAAGAAAATCAATATTATACAATGTTTGGATTGTCTTTTGGAAATTTATTTGAAAAAGATACAGATTATAAATATTCTTTGGGAATAACTATGGGAAATTATTCCATAGATGCTAAAAAAAACAGTGGGTTTTTTATGCTTTCGTCATATAATTTTGCTTTAGTTGGGATAGATAGTTATGACTGGTATTATTATGCCGATCAAACATTTGGACTTGGATTTAAGTATACAATTTTCAGAAAAATAGATT
>JAISAK010000158.1 GCA_031266695.1 Treponema sp. | reverse complement strand
CCCGCTGTGTGCACGGGCTGGTAGGGGATGCGCTTCTGGTCTTTCCAAGTGTAGCCGTAGCTTAAGAGATAACTTAGTAAATACTGATACGACAGGGCCGGGCTTATTTTTTTGACCGGCCCCCAGGACACCGGGAATACCGTCTTGAGGCGGGTATCCGCGCCGAAGAAGGCGGCCTCCCCGATATTCTCCGGTTCCCAGAAGCCGCCCGGTACCTTGTGCCAGTGGATCGAATCCCTGGTGTACTGGGCAAAGACGGCGCTTTCCAGGGTGAGGGTCTCCCGGAAGCGGAGTTCCGCGCCGAGGTCCGCGCCCCAGCCGTCTTCGGGTTTTAGGGCGGGGTTGCCCCGGCCGCCGCCGCCCGACCAGTAGAGGTCCTCAAAGTCGGGGTACTTGAAGCTGCGGAAGTAGTTATTTTTTACCGTGATAAAACCGGCGGGAGTCCAGAGGAAGCCGAGTTTGGGAACCGGCACTATCCCGCCGCCGTCGCTTACGGACTTGAAGGAAGGGATGACGCGGAAGCCGGGGCGGGGCTCGTATTCGACGGTAAGGTAGACGCCTCCGTCGTGGCGGCCGCGTTCCCCGATGCCGGTAGAATCGAGGTGGATGTAGCGGTAGTCCCAGCCGGCGCGGAGGGTCAGCGGGGGCAGGACGTACCAGGCCCAGCGGTTTATGAGGGTAAACCCGTGCTGGTCGTGGCGTGAAAAGGGCGAGCCCCCAAGGTCGTAGTCCATCCGCCCCCAGGAGTGGCTGACGCCGGCCTCCGCCGAAAGATCGTCGCGGAAGATTACCGGGGCCTCGAACAAAAGGGTTTCGCGGGCGCTCAGGTCGTTCTGGACACCGATGACGCTGGAAAATCCCGTGGCGGGGATATTCTTGTCGCTGTAGTAGGCGTCGATGTTGAACATCAGTTTGGAAAGGTCCGGAAAGTTCCAGGAAAGGCTGGCCCCTCCGCCCAGGTCGAGTATTTCATTGAACTGTTTGCGGCGGATCTGGCCCAGGTCGGAATCTTTGTAAAGGTACTGATTCTGCGCCCGGTTGCCGAATACGTGGGCTCCGGCGGAAAAGGCCGGTGAACCCCAGGACAGGGACAATTCCAGCTTCTGGGTATCCAACATGTCCAGACCCTGGGGTTCGCGTTTTTCGCCGTCCCATTCGGTGTAGCTGCCGGGCATGTAGGAAATGTTGGAGAGGGCCGCGCCGAAATGGAATCCGCCTTCGCGGTCTTTAATGGTGACGATGTTAATGACGCCGCCGAGCGCCCCGGTTACGTTGTATTTGCTGTCGGAGCCGCCGTAGATAACCTCGATGCGCTCGATGTTATTCATATCAAGGGTGTTAAAGTCGAAGTCGCCGGACATGGCGGAATTGACGGGTACGCCGTCTATGAGGATGGCGATGCGTTCCGTGTCGAAGCCGCGCAAGTTTACGTCGGAGGAGTTGCCGTAAGCGCCGTGGCGGGTAATGCCTACGTCCAGGACTTCCTCAAGGAGGGTGGGAATGTCCGCGGCGGCGGCACGGTCTATCTGTTCCCGCGTAACGGTTTTGACCTGCGCGGTAGTTTCGGGCGCGGCGCTTAGTACGAGTTCGTCCGCCTCGCCGAAGTCGGGGTAGTCATCGTCTAATTCCGCGTTGTCCCATTCCGCGGATTCGTCCGGGGGAACGGATTGAGCCGGGGATTCTTGAGAGGCAAGCGGAAAAGATAAATAAAAAATGATAAATGAGAAACATATCTTTTTCATTGTTTGCCCGTCTTTCCTTCTTTGTTATTTGTTATTTAACCTTGTGCTGGGGGTCGCCGACGGAAAGGTCGAGGAGCTGGTTCATGTTGCCGGTGGTGAATTTCGCTATGGCTTCCGCAAGGGTCGCCGTTTCCGTGGGGCCGTAGTTGTTGCTCTGGTCGTTGGTGCAGGCAAGAAACACCTGGGTTCCTTCCTCATTCAGATTGAGGAAGTAGATGCCGTAGAAGTTTTTGCCCGCGGGGTTGTCCGCCCGGGGCGGAAAATAATAGGGGGGAAACGCCTTGTCCCAGTCAACCCATACCTGTTCGTGCTCCGGCCAGTATTCGATGATGATAATGCCCGCGCTTTCCGAAAAACTCTCCGCGTACACGATGTCGCCGGCAAAATTTTCCTTAAAGCCTATGTCTGTCCAGATGTTGGCGCCGTAACTTAAAGCGCCCAAATTGGCGGGATTGCGCGGCTCCCGGGTGATACGGATCTCCTCCACGATACGGCCGTACTCGAAGCGCCAGAGGCCGTAGAGCCGCTCGTCAAGGCCCGCGCCGCCCTCAAGAGGATCGTTCTCCAGGGCGCAGGAGGCCGGGAGGAATACCGCGGCCGCAAAGGCAAGAGACAAAAGGACACGGCCCAAAGCCGTTTTATCGTGAATCATGGTATCCGGCGCCTCTTATTGATTGCTCTTTTCTCGGTTTTATATTTGCGTTATATTTACCTACAGAGGCAGGCATGGGCGCAAACAGAGAGTTTAAGAGCACCGTTTTTTCGCTTTTGTTCAGCGAACCCGATATTCTCCGCGAGTTGTACGGGGCATTGAAGGGCTTTACCCTGCCCCCGGACACACCGGTTGTTGTCAACACCCTGGAAGGGGCGCTCTTTAGAAACATGCTTAACGACGTTTCCTTTGAAATAGGCGGTAAAGAGGTTGTCGTTATCGAACACCAAAGCTCCGTCAACCCCAATATGCCCCTGCGCATCCTGATGTATATCGCCCGGCTGTATGAAAAAATGACCGCGGGCCGAAAAGCCTTCGGAGGGAAACAGGTAAAGATACCCCGTCCCGAGTTTATCGTTTTATACAACGGCGTCGCGCCGTACCCGGAGGAGGACATACTCAGGCTGTCCGACGCCTTCGAGGACGCTTCTTCCCCGGGGACAGGGAGGGACGCGCCGCCGGAACTTGAACTTGTGGTAAAGGTGTACAACATCAACAGGGGCCACAACGCGGGGAAGCTTCGGCAAAGCCGGACCCTGGAAGGGTACAGCGAATTTATCGGGAAGGTACGGGAAATGGAACGACCCGGCGAAGAATTGACCGGGGCGATAAAAAAAGCTATGGAATGGTGCATAAGCCAGAACATACTAAAAGACTTTTTTGAACGGAACGGATCGGAGGTAATAAATATGCTGTTTAACGAATTTAACATGGAAGCCGAACTGGCGGCTGAATGGGAAGCGGGTCTGGAAAAAGGCATGGAGGAGGGCCTGGAAAAAACCGCCCGAAACGCCCTGGCTGAGGGTTTGCCGATGGAGGTGATACGAAAAATCACCGGGCTTGATCTTGAGACGATCTCGCAGCTTTCCTCGCAATGACCCGTCATTCCTTCTTTGGTCATTATCCATTCGTAAACGTAAGGGTGTTGCCCGACCTGGCCGAGTTTACGTTACCCCCCGAGTAGTTATAGTACAGTTTGCTTGTCGCGCTGGTGTAGGGCACGGTTTGACCGGCGGGCACGGGCAG
>JAISAK010000346.1 GCA_031266695.1 Treponema sp. | reverse complement strand
CAAAGAAATTAGGGTTATTTTTAGTGATAACTAGAAGTTGTCAAACAAACAAAGAAAATTCGGAAAACCACACAAACAACAAGCGGATCGGCGTTTCCCCCTGCCGGGGGCGGTCTGCTGTCCTGCGGACAGCTTAGGGCAGTAACCCCCAGGGCTTGAATTTAGAAACCGTTATTCATTGCAAAACGGAGAGCGGCATTAAGGCGGGCCTGGTATCCCTTCCCGTCGCTTTTCAGCCAGTCCAACAGATCGGCGTCTATTTTGGTATGGATATCAGCCTTGGGAATTTTGGTAAAAGCCGGGCGGGCCTTTTTCCAGTCCTCCACCGACCATTCGGGGTTGTCTGAAAAATCCTTGTTGGTAAAGGCTTTTATTTCGGCGATCCGTTTCTTTGAAAGGGGCGGAAGGTTTTTAAGCTCCGAAAATTTGACGGATGTTTTCACGGTAATCCAATAAGGAAAGCATAGCGCCTCTTTATGTACATAATAATGTACATATATTGCCGGTGTCAAGGCAAATTTCCCCGGAGCGGGGGCGGGCAGTTGCGGCCGGGCACTAATTCTGCGCACCTTACAATAAACTTTCGAAGGCGGCGATAATTTCCGGCGTGTTCCAGTCAATAGACCCCACTATCCGCGAGATAATAAGACCCCGCTTGTCAATAATGTAGGTAGTGGGAATCGCCTGTATTCCGTAGCGGGTACTTACCTGGCTGGTTGTGTCAAACGCGACGGGAAAACTGAGTCCGTATCTTCTCATAAAAGGCGAAACCTGCTTTGAATCCTCCCCGACATTCACCGCAAGAATTCCAAAGCCCCGGTCCTTGAGGCGTTTGTAAACCGCTTCCATTGAAGGCATCTCGGAACGGCAGGGGCCGCACCAGGTAGCCCAGAAGTTGAGGAAAACCGGCCTGCCCTTCAGATCCGCAAGCTTCAGCCGTGTGCCGTCAAGGAGGGAAAGCTCAAAATCTATAGGCCTGATTCCGTTCTCCTCGACCGGAAGTCCCGCCGCCTGAAATGCCCTAATCACTTCCGGCCCCACCGGATCCTTCGGCGCCGCCGAAACCATAAGGGGCAGCAAAAGTATCAAACCCGCCGCGGTCAATGTTCTTTTCATAACAATCTCCTTGGATTTAAATTTCCTGCAGGCGGAGGAGCCACTCCGCAAAAAGCCGGAAGGGAAGGGCCTTGTCTTCGGCCCAGATGATATAATTTCCCTGCCATTTCTGGATAACGATATTCAGAGCCTGGTAGCGCCCCGTCAGCATGAAAAGGCCGATAATAATGAGCAGCACCGCGCTGATCCGCCGTATCAGGGGAATGTGCGCCCGGAGTTTTGCCGTTGTTTTCAGAAAATGGCTGAAAAAAACAGCCGCCAGCAGAAAGGGAAGGCCAAGCCCGGCCGAATACGCGGCCAGGTACAGTACCGCGTTGAGGGTTTTGCCGCTTTGCCCCGCCAGGAGCAGTATACTTCCCAGGATAGGCCCCACACAGGGAGTCCAGCCCGCGCCGAAGGCCATTCCCGCCAGGAGCGTTTCCACGATGTTCCGCGGGGGCCCCGCAGGGTGAAAACGCCTTTCGTAATTCAGGAAGGAAAGAAAATCGAAGATGCTGTTGAACCCCAGCAGTATGACGATAATACCGGAAGCCATGTTAATGTACCGGGCGGCGCCGCCCATAAGGGCGAAAGTGGCGGAAAAGAGTACACCCAGGACGATAAAAACAGCGCTGAAACCAAGTATGAAACTGAGAGTCCCCGCTATAAGGCGGGACTTTACCGCTTCCCCCGGATCCGGCGTTCTTCCGGCGCCCAGCGAGACTCCGCCGATGACACAGAGATAGGAAGGAATCAAGGGCAGTACGCAGGGAGACAGAAACGAAAGCAGCCCCGCGCCAAAGGCAAACAACACCGAAACATTTTCAGACATACAACTCCGATATCAATATAGTAGAGTAAATATCATCGCAAAGGAAGATAAAGCCCACTACTAATTTTACAATGCTTCTACGGAGAATGCAAACATGAGATGGAACCGTGAGGAATTTATCAGCTATATGACCTTCGGAGGCTCAAGCCGCGATATGCTGAGCGAAACAATGGGGCTCCTTATCGGGCTTGACAAGGAATGGATTGCCCAGGGCGCGGCTGCGGATGAACTTGATCTTACCGGCTTCGGGTTTGATTATGTGGAAGCAATAGAAGTGGGAAAAACCGGCGCCATACATCTTCAGAAGGAAGAAATTATCGAGGACACCCCCGAATATATTATCCTCCGCGATTCCTGGGGCCGCATGGCGAAGAGGGTTAAAACCACCGCCACCATCCCCATGCCCTTTGTGTATCCGGTAAAAAACATGGACGACTGGCTCAGGATGAAGCACATGTTTGAATACGCCGACGAGCGCGTCAACAGGGACGATATTGCAAACGCCCGGGTGCGGCAGGCCGCGGGCGCGCTGATACAGGCCAATATCCCCGGCGGTTTTGATCTTCCCCGGGAACTTATGGGCGAGGCCCATCTGTGTCTTTGCTGCTACGAAGACCCGGAACTCATTCAGGACATTATTCAGACGGCCTCGGATACAAGTTTTCGGGTTCTGGAAGAAGTCAGCCGTTACATTCAGATTGACTGCCTGACCGTTCATGAGGATATGGCGGGCAAGAGCGGGCCCATGTTCGGCCCCGTCCAGATAGACGAATTTATCCGTCCTTATTACCGCCGGATTTGGGATATGCTCAGCTCCCGGGGAACAAAATTATTTTCCCAGGACAGTGACGGAAATATGAACCCCGTAATCGATTCCTTTATTGAGGCCGGGGTGAATATTTTTTATCCCTGCGAACCGGCGGCGGGCATGGATATTGTGGCGCTGCGCGGGAAATACGGCCGCAAATTTGCCATGTTAGGCGGCATAGACAAGCATGTGCTGCGCCGCAGCAAGGAAGATATCCGCAAAGAGCTGGACTACAAATTGCAGCCCCTTATGCGCGGCGGCGGCATGTGTTTCGCCCTTGATCACCGTATTCCGAATGGTACTCCCCTTGAAAATTACCGCTACTATGTTAAAACAGCCCGGGAAATTCTGGGTCTGGAGGAATACGAAAAAGGCTGGGCCCGGTTTATACCGTATTAAGGCCCGCGTTAAGGACAAAACCCTTAGCCTGTTTCGTTCTTCTCCCTGAATTTGCGGGGAGAAACATGGAAGGCCTGCTTGAATTTTTTGTAGAAGTAACTGATATTTTCAAAGCCGGCTTCATAGGCAAGATCGAGAATTTCCCGATCCGAGTGGAGCAGCATATTTGCCACATAATTCAGCCTGAGGGAGTAGATATAATCGGAGGGCGTGGCGTTAAGATATTTCCTGAAGCTGCGGCAGATATGTTCCTTGGTTTTACCCGTGGATTTTCGCAAAAAATCGGTTCCCTCCGTCAGGTTTGAAAGCCTTTCAAGATCGGCAAGGGCTTCCCTCAGCCAGAGGGGCGGGCTGGCCCGTTCCTCTTTTTCCTTTTCCCCGTGGAACACCTCCACAAGGTAAGAGTTGACTATTTCCGCCAGCAGCAGCCTGAGCTGGGTGCGTATTTTGGTTTTTCTGTCCGGCGGTATCATGCTCAGGCTGGTCATTTTTTGCTGCAAAGATCTGCACTCGGCCGGGCTTAGCTCCACGGGAGGGCAATAGGAGCGGCTCATCATATCGTGATAGATTTTTTTGTCGTAAAGAAATTCAAACAGATTGTTCACCACCCCGGCGGGAAAGGCCAGGTTGATGTGGGCGCCGTTTTCGGGCAGGGCCTTGGAATGAACATCGCCGGGCCGCACCCAAAGCAGGCTTCCCGCCGGCAGGTTTAGAATCCGTTCACCCATAGTGAACCGCAGGCTGCCGTCCGTTACCAAAGCTATCTCGTAAAAATCGTGAACCTGCGGGTATTGGGCCGTATTGAAAACCGTTGTATAGTAGGCGTAATGGGTTTCCGTTTCGGGATCAATAGTGTTGTAGGCGTTGATTACCTTTAATACCATGCTCGGGAACTCCGGCGCAGGTGCGCAGTCTTAACCAAAGTGGAAACGCTCCGGCTGAAAGATTCAGCAAAAATCAATATAGCATAATAAATATCACCTGTAAAGAAGAATTATCGGTTTTTTAATTTTACAATCTTTTAATTCCGAAGGTATGCGGATTTAATATGATTTTTAACGGAGGAAATTATGAGACTTTTTAAGCGTTCCCTGGTTCTTGTTTTGGGGCTGGTAATTGTGGCCGGCGGCCTTTATGCCGGCGGCGGACAACAGGCGCGGCAAAGCGACGGAAAGGTGGTAGTCCGGTTTGGCAATACCCAGGGAGAAGGCGATACCCAGACAATGGCGCTTCGGGAAGTGGCGAAGCGTCTTAACGATTCGGGCCGTTTCCAGGTAGAGGTATTCCCCAATTCGTCCCGTGGCGATACCGACGACATGACCGAGCAGGCAAAACAGGGGTCGGCGATTGTAACCGTTTCCGATCCCAGCCGGCTGGCGGCCTTTGTCAAAGATTACGGTATCATCAATATGACCTATATCTTCAAGGATCATTTGGTTCTGAACAAGATCATGGCTACCGATACCCACAGGCAGTGGGATGCGGAATTCGAGAAACAGGAGATCAAACT
>JAISAK010000337.1 GCA_031266695.1 Treponema sp. | reverse complement strand
TTGACCGCCCGCGGCTGGCTGGATTGCGCCGGTGGGTACGGCCTTCCGGTGTACTGCGACCCGGCCGGAGGCGAACGGATACAGGAAATTACCGGAGGCCTTAAAGCCAACAATTCCGTTGAAAGCGGGATTGACTACATCAACGCAAAAATCGAGCGGGGGCAGTTTTTTGTCGGTGAAAAATGTACCGGCCTGTTATCTGAAATCTGGGATTACTGCCGGGACGAGGCGGGGGATATTGTCAAAGTAAACGATCATTTCATGGACGCTTTGCGTTACGCCGTCTTCTCCGATGTCCGGCAGGGGATTGTACTCGCATGAGAATTCCTTTCTTTACGAAGCGGGCAAACAGCCGGAACGAAACAAAAAACTTTGAAGATCGTGACGCCTGTCAGTCCGTGGAAAATTTCTTTGACGAGTCCGAAATACCGGGTGTATTCTATGGCCTTGATTCGTACCGGTACAGCGCCTGGGTGAATATCGCGGTGAATATCCTTATCCGCAATATCGCACGGGCGGACTTTGTGATCAAAAGAGGGGGCGACGACGTAACGGCGGGCCTCCTGTATGACCTTTTCAGAAGGCCGAATACCGCTTTAAGCAGCTACGGCCTTTGGAAAGAAACCGCCGCGTGGTGGTTTTTGGAAGGAGAGGCGTGCGACCGAAGGTCGCTTAGGTGGTTCGGCCCTGAGTACGGCGGGGGATTGCCAAGGTATTTATTCGTGTTGAGGGTTTAATATCCCGCGGTTATAAAGGTATTAAACCCGAATACAACTACCTTATGAGAACAACATACCGCGTGGCTCTGCCGCGCGGTTGTTGATTAACTCTTTTTAATAACGCAGAAAAATTAAGGAGGATTTGACCTTCCTGAAGCCAATACCTGAAATCCGGATCTATCGCTCAAGGATGCAGAATATCAGGACGCCGTAAACTGCCGGCGGTAACAGAGGGCCAGTGCCGGGACACTTCTGTTAAAACAGAGAGCCCCTGATCTCCCAGAAAAACCGTATCCTCACATTTTGCGCCGACGGCTGACGGATTCCATGCGAAAGCCTCTCCGGAGCGTACTGTTTTACGGCACCCGGGTTCGACCCGGATCTCCCGGGCCAGATATGCGGTAAGGCCGCCCTGATGGTGATTTTCCCATTCGCCGCTTAATCCGTTTTGGGCATAGGCGTCTATGATGGCCTGGAACACATCGCCAAGCGTCGCGCCGGGAACCGTTGCCGCAAAAGCGGCCTGTTCTACCTTCAGCAGCGCTTCGTAACGCCGGGCAAAATCTTTTTTAAATGCTGTGATGCGGGTAGCGGAAGCAATAAGCCCGCCTGAACGGGCGCAAATGGAACAAATGACTCCATCGTTGATTTTTTCTCCGGTGGGCACATAATGACGTACCCGTTCACCACGGTTGTCCGCGGCGACGAGTAATGTAATAGGCTCAATCCCTGCCGCCCAAAGCCGTTCGGAAATCCTGCCTGCCGCTTCCAGTTCTGTCATACCCGGCTTCAGCGCGGCGCAACATTCCTCCAGGGCCTCCGCCGAAACCTTTCCCAGTTTGGCGTATCGTTCCGCTTCGCTTTCCACCAACAAAACCCGGTTTTCCCGGAACCATTCATCCTGTTCGGTATCGGAGCTTAATTGGCCGAAACGCTGTTTCAGCGCCGTATCCATGGTCCCGTCGTCCCGCCAGGGCAGCGTAACCGGTTCCACAAAATCCCGGGGTAATTCTTCCGCTAAAAGCCGCGGAACTTCGATATTATTACCCGCCAGATATACCCCGTCTGAGGTAACAACTATGGCGGCGCAGGACGCTTCCGAAGCAAGGCCGATAAAGGCCCGCCCCCCGGCGGTGATCCAGGAAAAATTAGCCTGCTTACGGATAATGATTCCCCCATGTCCGGTTTCGCGTAACATGGCCCGAACTTTATTTACCTTATAAATACATTCCTCAAGGCGGTTCATATTGTCCTCCTTCCTCTTTACCGCAGTTTCTTGATAACGGAAACAATATCCACGGCTCTCAGCCCCAGGGCTTCGATCAGCTGTTCATAAGAACCGGACTGGATAAAGCGAAGCTTGTCCTGCGCATCCCGGGTGTTCAGCGCCGTAACCTGTTTCGGCCGCAGGGATATTTGATTTTTCAGAACATCACGGCTAAAGAGATCAAAAAGCAGGCCGTTGTTCTGTTCCACAAAAACAAACAAAACGCCGCTTCCGGCCGCGTCTTTCAAAAACCCGCTGTCGTAGGACGGCATATCCGCCACCGATACGGGGATCCCCTCCGCGGCCAGTAATTCCGCCGCGGAAAGGGATTCAAGGACCGCGTGCCCGCTGGAGATGATCACAGCCTGATGGTTTTTTTCCTTCTTCAGATAATAAGCTTTGGCGTATTCAAATTCATAGGCGTCGTCATACAGGGCCGGAGAAGGGCTTCGCATAACCCGCAGATAAACAAGTCCCCGATGTCCCCGGGCAATCCACCGGGCAGCGGCAAGAAATTGTCTTGGACAGCAGATATCAATTACTTTGACATG
>JAISAK010000328.1 GCA_031266695.1 Treponema sp. | reverse complement strand
CAGATGGAGCTTTCCGGTTTTGCCTCAACCTTTTTTGCGTGGCGTATAACAAAAAAATTGACCAGGAAAAAGATGACCAGAAAAAAGACAAGCCGCAGGGGAGCGCCGGAAAAAAGAGGAAGGTCGGCTATTTTTTGGGCTACCGCGATGGTAAAGGGGTTGGTCACCGCCGAGGCAAAACCGAAGGCCAGCGGCAAAAGGCTCATCCCAAGGCCGGTAAGGGAATCCCAGCCAAGGGAGATAGCGATGGGTATGATAAAGATAATCATGGGAACCATCCCTTCGTAGATTCCCACAAAGCTTGAGACGAACATAAAGAAAAAAACAAGGATGGAAATGAGAAGGTGTTTTCTTTTGGCAAAGCGTATAACGAGGAAATTGATCAGAGCCTCCATAAGGCCCGCAAATTCCAGAACCGCGATGGAACCGCCTACCGCGGTGATAAAGATGATGAGTACAATGGGAGTGATGTTGTCGGGGCCTGTTATAAGAATTTCCACCGGCGCGGCAAACCAGCGCCAAACCGGATACTGCGGCCGGGGTATTTCGCGGTAACTGCCGTTTACCACAAGGGTACGATTTTCCGAAACGGCCCGATCGTAGACGCCCGCGGGAAGAACCCTGGTAAGGAGGCCCGAGAAAACCATCAGGGCAAGAATGATTGCCGCCGAAAGAAGGAAAGCCCTGCCGCCGATTTTGATGCTGGAATCCCGCCGCGGGCTTGCGGCGGCGTCCGGGGCGGGACTCTTGCCGCCCGTGGTCTTGTTGTTTTTGTTCATAACGATCCTAAAAGGCGGGTATAAAATTCGAGGCCCCGCTGAAGATTTTCGACGGAGATTCGCTCGTCGTGACCGTGTATCAGGCTCAGCTCCCGGGGGTTAAGCTGATGCGGGCTAAAGCGGAAAATACCCCCGGCAAGATCCTTGTAGTGGCGGGAATCGGTGGTAGCCACCATAAGAAAAACCAGGCTTGTGACGCCGGGATAAACAGCCTTGAGGGCGGCTTCCATTTCTTTCCAGCCCTGACCGGTGCGTTTGATATATTCGGGGTTTGCCGGTACCGGATCCGTTCCGAGGCCGTGAACCGTTACTTTGACCCGCTCGTCGCCAATTGTTTTTTTGATAAAGGCAACCGCCTTTTCAACAGTCCGGGGATGGAGCAGCCGCAGGTTGATCACCGCCCGCACTTCCGAGGGCATTACATTGTCGGCGGCGCTTCCCTCAAGCTGGGTCATGGCAACCGTAGTGTGAAGCAGGGAGGCAATGTCCGGGTTTCCCGAAACCGCCCTGAAGAAGATACTTCCAAGGGCCCGGGCGTGACGCATGAAGAAACCCTGCGCGCCGCCCGAAAGAGGCGCAAGCCGGGCAAAAAAACTTTCCACCGTGGGGGTAAGATTAAAAGGAAAGGGCTTCTTCGCGATCCTGCAAAGCGCCCGGCCGAGTACCGCCGCGGCCTGCACTTTGGGGGGCCGCGAGGCGTGCCCCGGATTTTGGGCAACGGTCAGATCCAGGCTGAGGAAACCTTTCTCTTCAATGCCGAAAAGGGCCAGGGGCGAATCAATGCCCTTGATCTGGTTTTCGGCTACCGGCGTACCTTCGTCGAGGATCCAGGCGAAACGCTGCCCTCTTTGGGCAAACCATTCCGCGGCTTTCCGTGCGCCCTGTATCCCGGAGCGTTCCTCGTCGCCGCCAAAGGCAAACCAGATATCCCGCCGCGGTTCAAAGCCGCCGGCGCAGAGATTCTCCGCAGCCTCCATAATCGCGATAAGTATGCTTTTCATGTCCAGGGCGCCGCGGCCGTAGATAAAGCCGTCCTTTTTTTCCGCGCCAAAGGGATCAACGCTCCATTTTTCCCTTTCCGCGGGAACCACATCGTAATGGGCAAGGATCAAGACAGCCTCCGCCGTTTCAACGCCGGCGTCCGCTCCGCGCGCCGCCCCGGATTCCGCTCCCGCCCGGCCGGGCCAGCGGTATACCACGGAATAGGGACTTAGCGTCCGGCGCTCGGCCTTCTTGTGAAAACAGGGATAGTTCTCCGCGAGAAAATCCTGAAACCGGCGCAGGGGCGTTTCTGCTTCGGCGTTTCCCGGCAGAGCCCCCGCGGGCCACCAGGTCGGAATCTTCAGGGCCTCGCGAAATCTTTCTATTATGTCCACAAGGAAAGTATGAAACATATTCGGAAAAGAAAAAAGGTGGCGCAAAATACATACAAAGAAGATTTTATACCCCAAGCGATACAAATGAAATCAACGGCCTCCACCGTGGGAACGTCAAATCCGCCCTTCACTTGCCCGTAGAGTCCGTCTCCACAGCCCGTCGAACCTTTGGTTCGAGGTCTGTTCCACCGGGGAATTCCAGAGTCGTTCATGGCAGCTTTGGCGCTCCCACGGTGGAAGATATTCTTTTCATTCGTGGTGCCAGGGGGTATAAGGTCTTTTCTTGAATGTATTTTTTTCAATAGGTAAGAGGCCGAGATATGACGCTTGCATATCGGCCTTTTTCCAACTACTGTTAGGACATGAATATTTTAACCGCCGTCTTTCTGGGCGTCGTTCAGGGGTTGACTGAATTTTTGCCGGTCAGCAGTTCCGGCCACCTGGTTCTTTTTCAGAGGATTTTCGGAATCGCGGAACCGGCGCTGTTTTTTGATACCCTGCTCCATATAGGCACCCTGGCGGCGGTTTTTACGGTGCTGCGGCGGGATATCCTGGCAATTCTAAAGCGGCCCATCCAGCCCCTTACGGCATACCTGCTGCTGGCAACCCTTCCCACGGTGATTGTCGCCCTGGTATTCAAAGACGCCATAGAGCGGGCCTTTGCCTCGGGAAGTTTCCTGGGCTTCGCCTTTCTGATTACCGCGGCGCTGCTTACCGTTTCGGAGCTGCTTTCCCGGCACGGCGCGGCAATTGCCGAAGCGGCGGGGAAGCGAATCAACTGGGTGGACGCGCTGATCGTCGGCCTGCTGCAGGGCCTGGCAATTATCCCCGGGGTTTCCCGTTCCGGCGCCACCCTGTCTGGAGCCCTTTCGCGCCGGCTGGACAGGGATTTTGCCGCACGTTTTTCCTTCCTGCTTTCGATCCCCGCGATCCTGGGCGCCCTGGTTCTGCAGCTTAAAGACATTGCCGGCGGCGCGGCCCCGGAAGCCGGCGGTATCGGCGCGGGCGCCCTCGCCGCCGGGACCGCCAGCGCCGCCGTTGTCGGCTTCTTCGCGGTACGGCTTATGCTCAAAATCGTGCGGGAAAAATCACTCCTTGGCTTTGCGGCTTACACCGCGGTCCTGGGCGTCCTTACCCTTGTCGATCAGAACTTTACCCACCTGGTGTTCTAACCGGTGCCTCTGGCACTGAATTTAATAACCGGCCGCTAAACCCGGTAGGTTTCGTCCAGGTTTTTCAGTTCCTTGAAGGTGTCTATCTCGGTGATGTCGTCAAAAGAACATTCCCGCACCTCCACGGCATAATCCCGGATCAAGTATTCCAGCGCGACCTGATCCCAGTAGCGCTCCCGGCCGCCGGGCATCTCGTATGCCTGCCTGATGTGTTCCGCAAGCCGCGCGCCGTCCCGCTCGCTCCAGTAGGATATGCCAAGCATGTGGTGGCAGTTTTTCCCGCCCAGCTTGAGCTTTGTAATAATGCCGCCGCGGGTTTCAAAACACCAGTCGTCGGTTTCTTCCACGGGGACGCCGAGGTAGTTGGAGGCATACTGGTACTTGCTTAAAAGACGGGGGTTGCGCAGGAAAAGGTCGGACTCAAGAACGTAGGCGCCGCGCAGACAGTAGCGGGCCGCCATAACCGAGGAAATATTGTTCGCCTCATTATAGAGGGGGTTTTCCAAAAAACGGATCTGCGGGTATTTGTAGAGAAGCTGATCAAACTGCTCGCCGAGGTAGCCCCGGACAATGATAATCTCCTCGATTTCCGCGGCCAGGGCCGCGTCGAGCAGGGTGTCGATAATCCGCACTCCCTTTACCCGGACAAGGGGTTTGGGGGTGTTGAGGGTGATGGGCACAAGCCGGGAGCCGAAGCCCGCGGCGATAAAAACGGCGCGTTTTACCCGGTAAGGCTCCAGGGCGCGCAGGCCCGCGGAGAGGATTCCCTGCTTGTCCGCGAAGCCCTTCCCGCCAAGGGTAAGAAGATTTTTGTTGACGGTTCCCACGGAAAGGCCGGTTGCCTTTGCGATGCCGCGCTGGGTAAGGTTTTTTCCGCTCCCTTCCCGTTCCAAAAGAGTAAGTATATCAAACTGGGCCCGGGTTAACGTCATTTATCGTTCATCCCTCTGTTTAAGGAGTTTTGTAAGTCCATAGATTATACATTAAAAATAACGAAGGAATACGCTATTTCACGGGAGGGGCTTTCCCGGCCGCCGCCGGGAGAGCGCGAATCAGGCGGTCATTGTCTTCCCGGCCGCGTATCGCAAGACGGATAAAAAATTCGTCCGGTATGCCGTTTTTGCCGCTGAGGTCTTTTATGAAGATATTGTGTTCCGCAAGCAATTTTTCCGTCAAAGCGCGCGCGCTTGCGCCATTTGTTATTCTGCATAAAAAATAGTTGGCCTGCGAAGGATAGACGCTTAAAAGGCCGGTTTTCTCAAGCTCCGCCTTGAAACGGCGGCGTTCCGCGGCTATTTTTTTGCACGAGGCCGCATAATCTTTCTGGTACTTGCCGATGATCTGCAAAAAATATTCGGCAAAGGAATTGATGTTCCATATCGGAATATTCTTCCGCACCCCGGCGATCAGTTCCCGGTTGCCGCAGGCGAGTACGCCAAGCCGCAGGCCCGGTACGCCGTAACTCTTGCTTAACGATTTAACGATGATTAAACCGGGATACCTGTTTAACACATCCTGCGCCAGGAGCGATTTACATTCTTCCGCGTCGCAAAAATCAACAAACGATTCGTCAAGAACTAAGGTTTTGTTGTTCTTTTTGAAATATTCGGCAAGAACAAGGGCGTCGTCTTTTTTTATGCAGTTGCCGCTCGGATTGTCGGGGTTGATTAAAACCAGCGCGTCACATTCGGCGGAAAAACGTATTACATCGTCTGCCGTATAACTAAAATCTTTCGGAGTAAATGAAATTATTTTTTTGCCGCGAAAACTTTCCGCATACTCGTTGAACGTGGGGTAAACGACTCCTACCGTGCCGTTCACGGCCGGAGCCAGGGCGCGTATAAGCTCCGCCGCGCCGTTTCCCGTTAAAACAGAATCTTCTTCCAGATTAAAAAGTTTCGCGGACAACAGATTCTGTACGCTCAGACCCGACGGATACTGGGACAGCAGTTCCGCGAAATACGCCTTCATCTCGCTGATTAGCTGCGGGCCGGGAAAGTAAGGATTCACAAGGTAACAATAGTCAAGCATGGCGGGATAACGCCAGTATCCGCCGTAACTCGACTGTACGCGCGAAAGACGGCCGCTTTCATTTCCCGCAAAGATGGTCTCGGCAATCGCTTTATCCTGCGCGTCGTCAATCTCGTACCATTTCTGGTTTGTAAGTACAAACGCTTTAAGCTCATTCGTATCCAGCGCCGCGATGACACGCAGCACCTGTTCGTAGTATTCGTTT
>JAISAK010000318.1 GCA_031266695.1 Treponema sp. | reverse complement strand
CCCAGCTCGACCACCCCGACCCCCCGGCATTCCAGAAACATTTTGAGAAGATTCTTCCCGGCGGACTTCGCGCTTGACACAATAGTAACCCATGTTATATATTGGGCATTGTTTTGTTGCCCGGGGGGAATGATGCCGCCGGGACAGAAGTTGATGGCAAGAGCGGTAAAACCCGCGATAAGCGATTATGCGAAGGATGGGAAAATTATGAACTATCTCGGCAAAGACATACCAAAACTCGGATTTGGTTTGATGCGTCTTCCCATGACTGGAGAACAAATCGACCTTGAGCAGACGAAGACCATGGTGGACAAATTTCTCGCGGCGGGCTTTACCTACTTTGATACGGCCTATGTCTATAACAACGGAAAATCGGAGGAAGCCGCCAAAATCGCGCTGATAGACCGCCACCCCCGGGAAAAATTTCAGTTCGCCACAAAGCTGCCCGCCTGGGCCGGGGCAAAAAACGCGGACGAGGCAAAGCGGATGTTTTTCACTTCCCTGGAGCGTACCGGCGCCGGATACTTTGATTTCTATTTGCTTCACAACTGCGGGGCCGAGCGTACCAAAGCGTTTGACGATTTTGGCTTATGGGATTTCGTCCTTGAACAGCGCGAAAAGGGCCTTATAAAACATGTCGGTTTTTCGTTTCACGATACGGCCGGCAGACTGGACGATATACTCATAAAACACCCCGAGATGGAATTCGTGCAGCTCCAGATCAACTACGCCGACTGGAACAGCCCCGCGGTGCAGTCCGCCCAATGTTTCGAGACGGCGAAAAAGCACGGGAAGCCGGTCATCATTATGGAACCGGTCAAAGGGGGCCTGCTTGCCAAGCCCATGCCGCCGCTTGCTAAAATCCTGAACGAGGCAAATCCCCGGGTTTCGCCGTCCTCATGGGCCATGCGTTTTGCCGCGTCTCTGGACAATGTGATCACGGTGCTGAGCGGTATGTCCGACATCGCCCAGATGGAAGATAACCTGGCCACCATGTCGGATTTCCACCCCCTTGAGGACGCTGAATATGCCGTCATAGAAAGGGTGCGGGATGAACTGAACGAAATTGAAAACATTCCCTGCACAAATTGCGGCTATTGCGTCAAAGGCTGCCCGCGGAAGATTGCCATTCCGGGTATTTTCGAGGCGATGAATCAATATCTTGTGTTTGGCAGTCGTGAAACCGCGAAACGCGCTTACGGTTTTTGCACCCGGAGCGGCGGCGGCGCCGAAAAATGCGTTGAATGCGGCCAGTGCGAATCTGTCTGTCCCCAGCACATTGGTATCCTGGGGGAGTTAAAACGCGCGGCGGCGGCCTTGGGGTGATAAAAGAACATCCCGTTTTTTGAGGGAAGCGGCGACGGTCCCATTCGAGACGGGTTTGATCCCCTTATTTTGGGCGCATCCGTGCGCCGCGGGCGCACGGACCGGGCTATCCGCTCCAATCTTTTGCTTCGCAAAAGGATTTCCGCTTCTATCCCTTGCGCGGCCAAATTCCGGCGTCCCTGCCGGAATTTGGCTTCGGAAACAGCGGCGTCCCTGCCGCCCCCCTTTCGGACGCAATCCCCCTAAAGCCAGCCCGCCTATAAATACTCGTCGGTAAGGCTGCGGATACAGGCGGAAACCCCCTCGATAAGGGCGCGCCGGAAGGTCTCCTTTTGCGCCGCCGGCAGCCTGCCCGGTCTCAGGGAAGCCTCCGAGGCGTCGCAAAACAACACGTAGGGCTCAATGCCGAGGGCGGAAGCCATTCGTTCTATGTATTTTATTGAGGGAAATCTGCGCCCCAGCTCTATTTGTCTAATGTAACAGGGATCGGTATTACAGAGTTCCGCCAGTTTTTCCTGGGTAAAACCGGCTTTTTTTCGATACTCCCTCATATTCGCCATAAAAATCTGCTGCAAGGTCATAATTTTATACTAATTGCTCCTGTTTATCATTTAACAGGAACTAAAAGCGCCTATATTATATATAATAGTAGCTTGACGCTCCTATTAAAACTATTTACAATGCTTTTAGCTCCTCTTTTTATTCAGAGGGAAAATCAACCGGGATAAACGCGGGACCGTCCGGCTTTTTTATGGAGGATATATGAAAAAGAAATGGATTTGGACGCTGATTTCGGCCTTCACGGGCTGTCTGCTGCTTTCGTGTATCTCGTTGAACGACAGGGTTATGACGGAAGAGGAGAGGGCGAGCGCCGAAGTAATCGGTTCCGTTACGGCGCAATTTGGGACGTTAAATTTTTTACATATCAGAAGCCAGGCAAACATAAAAAGCAGGGCATTGGCGGAGCTAAGAAGAGAAGCGTTGAAAAGATACCCGGGAAACGTTGACATCAGAAATATCACCATTTCGGGCTCCTTTTCCGCCTGGAATCTTTTATGGGGCATGTTTTATTTTGCCTCCCCCGTACTGTTGGATGTCCAAAGAATTACCGCGTCCGGGGAGGTGGTACAGTACACTTCCGCCTCCGGCGCCGGCGCGGCCCCCGGGACCGGGAGGGTGGATCAGCAGCGCCTGCAGGAGGCCCTGGCAAAGGCCGGGGACGCCCTGATTGAAGGGATGCCCCGTAATACCACGATAGCCATTTTGAGCATGTCCGCCCTCAGCCGCGAGATCTCGGAGTACCTGATAGACGAACTGGAGTATAGACTGGTGGAGTCCCGAAAATTCACCATCGTGGACCGGAGAAGGCTGGATCAGATCCGGAGCGAACAAAATTTCCAGACCTCCGGGGAGGTGGACGATAATTCCGCGGTGTCCATAGGTAACATGCTGGGGGCGAATATCGTGGTAACCGGCGCCATCAGCACCGGGACAACCCGGTATCTCAGCCTGCGGGCCCTGGATGTAAACACCGCCCAGATCCTGACCATAGCCCGGGAGCAGCTATAGCGCGGAGGAACCCGCCCTCACCGGGGCTCCCCGAACGGCCCCTCCCCGGACAACGCCGCGCTTCCGCGCCCCGCGGACAAAAAAAGCCGCCCCCTGCCGGGGGCGGCCTCTTCGTAATCGTCAAACTTAACCCCGGGCGGCTTCCGCCGGAAACCGCCCGTCAAAAACCTTTTTAATAATCCATGCCTCCCATACCGCCCATTCCGCCGCCGCCGGGCATCGCCGGGGCTTCCTTCTTCTCGGGAATATCGGTAACGGCGCATTCGGTGGTAAGGAGGAGGCTCGCGATGGAAGCGGCGTTCTGCAGGGCCGAACGGGTTACCTTGGCGGGGTCGATAATACCGGCCTTTACCATGTCCACCCATTCCATCTTGGCGGCGTCAAAACCAATACCCTTCTTCTCGGTCCGGGCCTTGTCCGCGATAACCGCCCCGTCAAGACCCGCGTTCTCGGCGATCTGCCGTATCGGTTCCTCCAGGGCCCGCTTCACAATCTTAAAGCCCACCTTCTCGTCGTCGGTCAGGCCGGAAACATCGGCCTTGTCCAGGGCGATGGCGGCCTGGATAAGGGCGAGCTCGCCGCCGGGCACAATGCCCTCCTCAATGGCCGCCCTGGTGGCGGAAAGGGCATCCTCGACCCGGTGCTTCTTTTCCTTCAGTTCCACCTCGGTGGCGGCCCCCACATTGATAACCGCGACCCCCCCGGCCAGCTTGGCGAGCCGTTCCTGGAGCTTCTCCCGGTCATAATCGCTGGTGGTATCCTCAATCTGGGCCTTGATCTGGGCAATCCGGTCCTGAATATCCTTCTGCTTCCCGGCGCCGTTGATGATGGTGGTGTTATCCTTGTCGATCTTGACGGTCTTGGCCTTCCCAAGCTGGGAAATATCGGTGTTCTCCAGCTTAAGCCCCAGTTCCTCGGAAATAACCTCGCCGCCGGTAAGAATGGCGATATCCTCCAGCATGGCCTTGCGGCGATCCCCGAAACCGGGAGCCTTGACGGCGCAGGTTCTGAGGGTCCCCCGGAGGCTGTTTACCACCAGGGTAGAGAGGGCCTCCCCGTCCACGTCCTCGGCGATGATAAGCAGGGGCTTGCCTCCCTGGGCAACCTTTTCCAGGAGGGGAAGCATATCCTTCATGCTGGAAATCTTCTTGTCGTGGATAAGAATGGAAACGTCCTCGTACACGCTGGTCATGGTATCCCGGTCGGTAACGAAGTAGGCGCTGATATAGCCCCGGTCAAACTGCATCCCTTCCACGAATTCGATGGTGGTATCCATGGTTTTGGACTCTTCCACCGTAATAACCCCGTCTTTCCCGACCTTTTCCATGGCGTCGGCGATGGTATTACCGATTTCGCTGTCGTTATTGGCGGAAACCGACGCGACATGGGAAATTTCTTCCTTATCTTTGATTTCCTTTGAGTTCTTCTTGATTTCCTCAACGGCGATTTCCACCGCTTTGTCGATGCCCCGTTTCAGCTCAATCGG
>JAISAK010000142.1 GCA_031266695.1 Treponema sp. | reverse complement strand
GAGCCGGATTTTTTCATGGGCAGCGACGAATACCTCGGGGAAATAGCCGCCGCTGTGCGGATACCGATTTTGCGGAAGGACTTTATCATTGACATCTCCCAGATCTATGAGACGAAACTGCTGGGCGCTTCGGCGGTGCTTCTTATCTGCGCCCTCCTTGATACGGAACCCCTTGCCGCGTTTATAAAAACCGCGCGGAGCCTGGAACTTTCCGCCCTGGTGGAAATTCACAACGAAGCCGAAGCGGATTCCGCGCTGAAGGCGGGCGCGCTGATTGTCGGAATCAACAACCGGGATCTTAAAACTTTTGAAGTCGATATCGGCCTCTGCGCCCGGCTGCGGAAACTTCTTCCGCCGGGCCTTATCGTCGTCGCGGAAAGCGGCGTCAAAACTCCCGCCGATATCCGTACCCTGGGGGAGCAGCGTATTGACGCGGTTCTTATCGGCGAAAGCATGATGCGCGCGCCGGACAAGAAGAAATATTTGGCGGAGCTGAGAAGTGGGCTGCGATAAAATCAAAATCTGCGGGCTGTTCCGCGAGGAGGACATTGAATACGTGAACGAGGCGAAGCCCGATTACATCGGCTTTGTGTTTGCCGAAAGCAGGCGGCAGATTGCGCCGGCTCTGGCGGAGCGCCTGCGGCGGCGGCTGGGGGAAGGCATTATCCCGGCCGGCGTTTTTGCAGACGCCCCCTTCGGGGAAATTATCGCCCTGTACAGGGACGGCGTCATCGACCTTGCCCAGCTTCACGGCCGCGAGGACGAGGCCTATATCGCGGGGCTCAAAGATTTGAGCGCCGGCTGCGGGAGGGGAGCGATTCCGGTGATCAAGGCGATTGCCGGGGACGGCGCGGCGCGGATCTTCCCGGCAGGGCGGGTCTCCCCGGCGGCGCAGGTTCCCGGATCAGGGCAGATTCCCGGGTCAGCGGACTTTTTGCTGCTGGACTCAGGCGCCGGCAGCGGTAAAACCTTTGACTGGACCGTCCTGGGATCGCCGCGTTCCGGCGCCGCCCCCGGGCGGAAGCCCTGGTTTCTTGCCGGCGGCATCGGCCTCGGCAATCTGGCGGAAGCCCTCCGCCTCGAGCCCTTCGGAGTGGATATTTCAAGCGGGGCGGAAAGGGACGGAGTCAAGGACAGGGAAAAGATTCTGCGGCTGGTAGCGCAGGTTCATGTTCCCCGGTAAACTGGAATTCATGGAGCATAACAGGGAATGAACAAGGGAAGATTTGGCGACTACGGCGGCCGGTATATTCCGGAAACGCTGATGAACGAGATCATCAATCTGGAAAAGGCCTACGCCCATTATAAAAGCGATTCCGGTTTTACCGCGGAACTGGACGATCTCCTCAGAAACTACGCCGGGCGTCCTTCGCTTCTTTATTACGCGGAAAAGATGAGCCGCGATCTCGGCGGCGCGAAGGTATACCTTAAGCGGGAGGACCTTAACCACACGGGTTCTCACAAGATTAACAATGTACTGGGGCAGACCCTGCTTGCCAAAAAAATGGGCAAGACCCGGATCATCGCCGAAACCGGCGCGGGGCAGCACGGCGTGGCCGCGGCAACCGCCGCCGCGCTTCTTGACATGGAGTGCGAAATCTTCATGGGCAGGGAAGATACGGAACGGCAGGCCCTCAACGTGTACCGCATGGAGCTGTTAGGCGCAAAGGTAAATCCCGTCAGCTCCGGTACCCAAACCCTCAAGGATGCGGTGAATGAAACCATGCGGGAATGGGTCAGCCGGGTACATGACACGCATTATGTGCTGGGTTCCGTGATGGGCCCCCACCCCTTTCCCATGATAGTGCGCGATTTTCAGAGCGTCATCGGCAGGGAAGCGCGGGAGCAGATCCTTGAAAGGGAAGGAAAGCTCCCCGCCGCGGTTTTGGCCTGCGTAGGCGGGGGCAGCAACGCTATGGGGCTTTTCTATCATTTTATCGCCGACAAGACGGTGCGCCTTATCGGCTGCGAGGCGGCGGGGCTCGGCATTGATACCGGGAAACACGCGGCCTCCATCGCCCGGGGCAGCGTCGGAATCTTCCACGGCATGAAGTCTTACTTCTGCCAAAACGACGAAGGCCAGATAGCGCCGGTATACTCGATTTCCGCGGGGCTGGACTATCCGGGCATAGGCCCCGAACACGCCTGGCTCAACGATACAGGCCGCGCGGAATACGTGCCCGTTACCGACGAGGAGGCGGTTGCCGCCTTTGAGTACCTTGCGCGGGCCGAGGGTATTATCTGTGCCGTTGAAAGCGCCCACGCGGTTGCCAGGGCGCGGAAAATCGCGAAAGATTTCGGCAGAGATGAAAGCATTATTATCTGTCTTTCCGGCCGGGGGGACAAGGATGTTTCGGCAATCGCGAAATACCGGGGGAAAAAAATCAATGAGTAATGCCGCGCGGGTTCGCGTCGTCAGGCGATTGCCGCCGGCAATCGCGAAATACCGGGGGAAGAAAATCAATGAGTAATATCGGCAGGGCGTTTCGGCGGGATGACGGAAAAGGGGCCGCGGCTTTTATCGGTTTTGTCAGCGGCGGCGATCCGAATATCGCGAGGAGCGAAGAATTTATCCTGGAGATGATCGGCGCCGGCGCGGATCTGGTTGAGATTGGAATACCCTTTTCCGACCCCATCGCCGAAGGCCCGGTGATCCAGGAAGCCAATATCCGCGCCCTTTCCGCGGGCGCCACGGTGGAAAAAATGTTCGGCCTTGCGGAACGGGTTCGCGCAAAAACCGCGGTGCCCCTGGTGTTTTTGACCTACCTTAACCCGGTTTTCCGTTACGGTTACGACGCTTTTTTCAAACGCGGCGGCGGGGCGGGGCTCGACGGAATTATCATCCCCGATCTTCCCTTTGAGGAACAGGCCGAGGTGCGGGAAGCGGCCGAAAAATACGGAATCGATCTTATCTCGCTCATCGCCCCCACTTCCGAGGAGCGGATAAAGGAAATAGCAAGGGCCGCAA
>JAISAK010000368.1 GCA_031266695.1 Treponema sp. | reverse complement strand
TCCCCGTCCCAGGCCATGTCCTGGTTGATCGTCTTGATCTGATCCAGCGAGAGCGCAAGGGGATGTTTCGCGGCGCCGTTGGTAACCAGCACGAGGTACCACTCGGTAAAAAGTTTCTGGGCATTGGGAGAAGACAGCACCCAGTCATAGAGCCTGCGGGCCTCCACGGGATTCTTCCCGCCCCGGATGATGGACATGGAGGCCAGCTCATAGCCGGTTCCCTCCGAAGGGGCGTTAATTTCAACATTGGCTCCTTCGGCCTTGAGCTTTACCTGATCGTGGGCATAGCCGATAGCAATGGGAATCTCGCCGGTAGCCACGCTTTTGCCGGGCGCGGAGCCGGAACGGGCGTACTGATCGACGTTGGCGTCGAGTTTTTTGAGGTAATCAAAGGCGGCGTTCTCGTTCCCGCTGTTGAGGGTTCTGATGGTGGTGATTACGTTGTAGGCGGTACCGGAAATGCCGGGGTTGGCCATGCGGATATAACCTTTGTACTGGGGCTTGAGAAGATCCGCCCAGCTTTTGGGAGGCGTAAGGCCCAGGGCTTTGGCGCGGTCAAGGTTGGTCACAAAGGTAAGGGGGCCTACATAGAGGCCAATCCAGTAGTTCTGGGGGTCTTTGAATTCATTCCTGGTGTTCCGCGAGAAACGGGACTGATAGGGAATGGTAAGGTTTTTGGATTTTGCGGTGATATGGTCAAGCCCAACTCCGCCAACCCAGATTGAAGCCTGGGGATTGGCCGCTTCCGCTTCCATCCTGGCTACGGCTTCGCCGCCGGAAAGGCGGACAAAATTTACCTTTATGCCGGTTTCCTTTTCAAACTGTTCAAACAGGGCCTTGGCAAGGGGTTCTTCCAAAGTCGTATAGGCGGATACCGAGTTCTGCGCCCAGATGCCGGCTGCCAAAAGGGTGAGGGAAAGAGTCAGAATTGCAAAACGTTTCATTATTTTACCTCCGGGTAAGTGAATAAATTTGTCTTGATTAAACTATATATCATTTTTATTAAAATTGCACTAGAATTTTCTTGAACCCGGCTTGATTGCGGGGATGCCCTTTTTGCACAACTCGCAGGCTTCGGGTTCCCAATTTTGAACATTCACCTTTACCGCCGGGTACAGGGGCCAGGAAATATCCGCCGCGTCCGCAGCCCTGCGGTCCACAAGGCAGGCCAGGGCGGTTACCTTTGCGCCAAGGCTTTCCAGTACCCCGGCACATTCCCCGGAGGACTTTCCCGTGGTCACCACATCCTCGGAAATGAGTATTTTCTGCCCCGGTTTTATCTCAAAGCCCCTGCGCAGGCTCATGGCGCCCGTATCGTCCCGCTCGGTAAAAAACGCCGGAAGCCCAAGCTGCCTGCCCAGCTCGTAGGCCACGATAATGCCCCCCATAGCCGGCCCCACGACCGCGTCTATTTCAACCCTTCCCGCCGCAAGGTCGGCTTTTATCCGCTCCGCCACTCCGGCCAGCGCGGCCGCAGCCTTGTCCGGATACCTCAGCAGCTTCGCGCACTGAAAGTACCTGTCCGAATGACGTCCCGAGGTCAGGAGGAAATGCCCCTCCAGCATGGCCCCGGATTCCCTAAGCAAAGTGATTACTTCTTCCATAATTCCTCCCTGAAACGGCGGGCCCTTCGGATCCCTTCCTTGTTGAAGATACCATAAGAGCTTAGGATATATCCATCATGGTCAAGAGCGATTCTGCCGAAAAACCGAAGCCCGGACAGCCTTGTCCTGTTACCCAGCCTTGTCCCGTTACGCAGGCCTGTCCTGCTACACAGGCTTTCAAGTACACCGGTTCAAAACTGAAGCTCCTGCCCCACATTCTTTCCCTTGCGGAGAAGGTGTCCCCGGCGGCCGTCTTTGACGGGTTTTCCGGTTCTACCAGGGTCAGCCAGGCCCTTGCCCGGAGCGGCCGCCGGATTTTTGCCAATGACATTGCCGTCTATTCAAAAATTTTCAACACCGCCTTTTTATTGAACAAGCGGGAGCCCCAATCCTACCAGGAACTTATCGATTACCTTAACGGCCTTCCGCCCGCCGACGGCTGGTTCACGGAAAACTACGGGGGCGACGCCGTCTGCCGGAGCCTGAAATTTCCCTGGCAGCGGAAGAACACCCGCAAACTTGACGCCATCCGGGACGAGATTGACCGGCTCAATCTTGACGAGCTTACCAGGGCGGTGACGATTACCAGCCTCATCCTGGCCCTGAACCAGGTGGACAGCACCCTGGGGCATTTTGTTTCATACCTCAGCGAATGGTCGCCCCGCTCCTACCGGGATCTCAAACTGGAAGTCCCCCGGCTCTGGGTGAATACCCGGGACAACGTTGTAATGAACGATGATATTTTCGCGGCGCTTAAGCGCCTGCCCGCCGGAATCGATCTTGCCTACCTTGACCCGCCCTACGGTTCCAACAACGAAAAAATGCCTCCTTCCCGCGTCCGTTATGCGTCATACTACCATCTTTGGACAACGGTGTGCCTGAACGACAGGCCGAAACTTTTCGGCAGGGCCCGGCGGCGCGCGGACAGCTCCGATGCCGTAGCGGGATCGGTCTTTGAAGATTTCAGGCGCGGCGGATCCGGCCGCTTTATCGTTATCGAGGCCCTTGAAAAATTGATTCGGGAAATACCCGTGGAACATATCATTCTGTCCTACAGCTCGGGAGGCCGCGCGAGCGCAGAGGAACTGAACGAGGCGCTTGAGGCCTCGGGAACGATCCTTGGGGTGGAGGAGATCAATTACAAAAAGAACGTCATGGCGGCCATGAAGTGGACCAACGACTGGATAAAGGATACCGGGGAGAAGAACACGGAGTTTTTGTTTCTGGTACGGAAGAAGTAGCGCAGTTCCCCGCCGCGGCTTATCCCCGCAGGGAGAGCTCCCCTATTTTTTCGATGCCCTTCCGGCGCATATAGGATTCAATTCCCTCAATAATTTCAATCATTGCCGCGGGATGCGCAAAGGTGGCGGAGCCGACCTGGACCGCGGCCGCTCCCGCCATAAGGAATTCGAGGGCGTCCTCCGCGCGGGCTATGCCGCCGAGGCCGACAAGGGGAACCGCGGGCTTTGCCGGGCCCTCCGCCCGCGCACCCTGCGCCGCCCCTGCCTTCGCGCCCTCCGCCGCTCCAAGGGCGGCGTAAAGTTCCCACACCATGCGCAGCGCAAGGGGCCGGATTGCGGGGCCGGAAAGGCCGGCGCTGATATTGTCGAACACGGGTTTCCGGTTTTTAACGTCAATCGCCATTGCCTTGAAGGTATTCACCAGCGAAAGGGCGTCGGCGCCGGCCCTGACGCAGGCAAGGGCAACCGCCGCAAGGTCGGGAGCGTTAGGCGAAAGCTTCACCATAAGGGGCTTGGCGGAAGCGGCTTTCCGCACCGGGCCGACAACGGAGGCGGCGGATTCGGGATCAAGGCCGAAGCTCATGCCTCCCGCCTTTACGTTTGGGCAGGAGATGTTGAGCTCGATCATATCAATGGAAGTTTCATTCAGCAGCCGCGCGCCTTCGGTGTATTCTTCGATGCCGGAGCCCGACAGGTTCGCGATGACAACCGGCCCGAGTTTCCGCATCCGGGGGAGTTCCTTTTCGATAAAGGCCGCTATGCCGGGGTTTTCAAGGCCGATGGAATTCATAAGCCCCGCGGGCGTTTCCCATAACCGCAGGCCCCCGTTGCCCGGCCGGGGATTCAGGGTAAGGCCCTTGGTACAAATTCCGCCCAGGCGGGACACGTCGATAATTCCGCCGTATTCGCCGCCGTAGCCGAAGGTTCCCGACGCGGCGATAACCGGGTTTTTGAAACGTACCCCGGCGACAGTGACGGAAAGGTCAGTCATCGAAACAGATCTCCTCCGCCGGAAATATGGGGCCCTCGGAACAGCAGCGCCGGCCGCCCCCGGAGGTTTTGACGGTACAGCCAAGGCAGGCGCCGACGCCGCAGGCCATCCGCCGCTCCATACTGACAAAGCAGGAAACCGCCGCCTTCCGGCATTTTTCCGCCACGGCTTTCAGCATGGGTTCGGGACCGCAGGCGTAAACCGCCGAGTAATCCGCCGGGTTGAGAAAATCGGGAACAAGGCCTTTTCGTCCCTCGGATCCATCTTCGGTGACGACGATGGTTTGCCGGGCGTCAAAACCCGCCCCGAAAGTGAGAATCGTCATAGGAGAAGTCCTGCCCGGCCTCTTCCGGAACCGCTGCGTATCCAGCGACTCGGTTTTAAAGCCCGCGTAAAAATCAAAAGGCCGGGACTTTCCGGCAAGTTCCGCGGCAAAGGCAAAAAAGGGAGCAATGCCGATACCGCCGCTTATCAGGGCTATGACCTTCCGGTTCGGAGGGAGAAAATCGCCCCAGGTGTTTCCCAGGGGGCCGGTGAGTTCCGCCTGCTCTTCAAAAGCCATATCCGCCAATTCCTCCGTACCCCGGCCCCGCCGGGCAATAAGAAAACGGACCGTATCGGTTTTGAAGAATTCAACATCCGCGTAGGTTTTGCCCCGGAACCTTCTCCGGTTTTCCGGGGTATCCTTGCCCGCGGGGATCCAAAGGGCGGCGCTCAGCGGCCGCCCCAGGAATACCCCGGAGCGTTTCGGCTTGACAAAAAAAAACTGTCCCCCCCTGGGCGGCTCACCTGACCAGGAAAATTCCAGTTGGAGAATTTCCCCGCTGATATAAGTTTTCCGCAAAAGCCGTTCCGTAAGCGATGTCACGGCTCTTCCTCCCTGTCCCGGTTTTTCACCGCCTTTCGTATCGCGTCGCGCATTTCAAGGGCCGCCCCGCGGGCCGCCTCCGCGGCGAAGGCGTTATTTACGCCGTCCCTGCCCGCGGGGTTGTCCGCCGCCGCGCCTTCGTTTTCCGCGCCGGGCGCCGCTGTCCAGGCCTTGAGAATCGAGCGGGAAGCGTTCACCACGCCGCCGTTGCCCTTCCGCAGGAGCAGGGCCGCGTCGTCCGCGGCGCCGCCCTGGGCGCCGTAGCCGGGTATAAGGAAGAAAAGGCCGCTGTAGCGCCCGCGTATGGCGGCGGCTTCTTCCCGCTCGGTACAGCCAAGTACCGCGCCGAAGGCGCCGTAACCGTAAACGCCGCGCCGCGTCCCGGCAAGTTCGGCAAGCTTGTCCCCAACCGCGTGGTAGAGGCGGCGGGGCGGGACGCTTCCGCCGGGAACGCCGGCCCCCGCGGCGTTTTCCGCCGGCGGGTCGGTTTTCAGTTCCAGGTACTCAAAATCACGCATACCCCTGTTGCTGGTACGCATCAGCACAAAAGCGCCCTTGCCCCTGCTCTGCGCGTAAGAGAACCAGGGTTCGATGGAGTACATTCCCATGTAGGGCGAAAGGGTAACAAAGTCCGCCTCGAAGTCCCCCTCGAAATGGGATTTCGCGTAACGGAGCGCGGTATCGGCAATATCGCCGCGTTTGATGTCGGCAATGACAAGGCCCTTTTTTTCACGAAGGTATTTCAGGGTTCTTGCGTAGGTTTCCAGGCCGGCAAGGCCCAGCTCTTCATAGCAGGCAATCTGCACCTTGAAGCAGGCTGCCGCGTCAATCGTTGCGTCAATGATCGCCTTGTTGAAGGCCAATATCGCCGCGGCATCGGAGGACGCCCTTTGCCTTTCCCCCGGAGGAACGTAATCCGCGGCCGTATCCAGTCCGACGCACACGGGGCCCCGGGCGGCAACGGCCTCAAAAAGTTTATCCATGTTATACATTGAAAAAGTATAACCCGGGAAGGTATGGAAGGGAAGACATTCATGCCTCAAAGACTACCCGGCCGCTTTGAATCGTCATCAACACCCTGCCGAAAAGTTCCCGGCCCGCAAAGGGCGTATTCTTTCCCCGGGATTTGAAGGAGGCGGGATCAACCTTTCGAACCGCTTCGGGATCAATGATGACAAGATCCGCCCGCAGGCCGGGAGCTATGAGGCCGCGGCCCGCGCAGCCGCCTGCAAGGCCCAAAAGGCGCGCCGGGCCGGCGCTCATAAGGGAGGAAAGCCGGCCGAGATCCATACGGCCGCCCGCGCCGTTCCCGACCAGTTCCGTATAACAGACCGCGAAGGCGGTTTCCAGGCCGGAAAAACCGGGCGCGCCCCCGGCCTTGTCTTCCATTGAATGGGGCGCGTGATCGGTGGCGATGGCGTCTATTGTTCCGTCAAGCAGCGCTTCGAGGATTGCCCGGCGATCCGCCTCGGCGCGTAACGGCGGGTTCACCCGGCCGAAAGATTCTTCCCCCAGTTCGCGGGCCCGTCCTTCGGTAAGGGCTATGTGATGCGGCATGGCTTCGCAGCTAATCCGGAAAACGCCTTCTTCCCCGCCGGCTTTCTTCCGCAGTTCCCCTTTAGCCCGCCGGATCATTTCAACCGCTTCCTTTGTGGAAACATGGGCTATGTGGATGTGACAGCCCGCCCTTTTT
>JAISAK010000354.1 GCA_031266695.1 Treponema sp. | reverse complement strand
CTGGGCGGCCTGGCCCACTACGACTTCAATACCTCCGGGGCCTGCGGCTACGAGGAAGTTTTTCCCATCATCCGCCGCCTGAACATGCCCCCCGGCGACATTGAACAGTTTTTCCGCCGTATGGCCTTTAACATCGCCTCCCGGAACCAGGACGACCATGTAAAAAATATTGCCTTCCTCATGGACCGGCGGGGCAGGTGGCGGCTTTCCCCTGCCTACGACCTGACCTACAGCTTTCAGAAGGACGGCGTCTGGACCAGCCAGCATCAAATGAGTATGAACGACAAGCGGGATGGATTTATCCTGGAAGATTTTATCCGGTGCGGCAAAACCGCGGGCCTGGTCCGGGGCAGGCCGGCAGAGATTGTCCGGGAAGTTCGGGAGGCCCTGGAATGGTGGCCGGAATTTGCTTCCCAGGCCGGGGTTTCCGAAAAACGGACCGCGGAGATTGCCGGTACATTTCGTATGTTTTAATTCGTTATATATGACGATATATATGGTAAAATTGATGATACTTCGTTATTAATGACGAATAATATAATATCATTGATAATGCCACCGTCAATCCAGGTGGCATTCCGGCCGCCGGCAAGCGGAAGACTGGAACAGCCGGAAAACATGGGGTACACTGCTTACACGAGGTATTCCCCATGAAAACCTTTCCTCTGAATAAAGCCTTTACCTTCCTTGAACCCGGCCCGGTTGTTTTGGTAAGTACCGCAGACCAGGGCCGGCAAAACATCATGACCCTGTCCTGGACTATGGTGCTGGATTTTACCCCCCGGTTCGCGTTTATGACAGGCCCCTGGAATTATTCCTGCAAGGCCCTTGTGAAAACCGGGGAATGTGTGATCGCCATACCCACGATTGAGCTGGCGAAAAAAACGGTTCAAATCGGTTCTTGCTCGGGTACGGAGGTAAATAAATTCGAAAAGTTCAAGCTGACGCCGCTGGAGGCGAAATGTGTCGGCGCTCCCCTGATAAAGGAGTGCTACGCCAACATCGAATGCCGCGTCATTGACCACATTACAAAACACGGCATCTTTGTTCTGGACGCTGTGGGGGCCTGGATTGACGAGAAGCACAAGGAAAAACACTTTTTCCACGCCGTAGGTGACGGCAGGTTTATTGCGGATGGGGAAAAAATCAACCTGCGAAAAATTATGATTGCGAAAATTCCGGAAGGGGTGTAAAATAGAATACATTCGGTGAATTAATTCTATTATCAGGGGAGGCGTATGAATAAATACCGCAATCTCTTTACTCCCGTAAAAATTCTTTCCTGTGAAATCAAAAACCGCTTTTCCATGGCGCCTATGGGCCCTCTGGGGCTTTCCGACGCCGAGGGCGGCTTTAATCAACGCGGCATAGACTACTACACCAGGCGGGCAAAGGGCGGCGCCGGCCTGATTATTACCGGAGTTACCTTCGTCGATAACCAGGTGGAGGAACACGGCAGGCCGAGCGTTCCCATGTCTACCCATAATCCGGTTCATTTTGTACGTACCGGAAAAGAAATGACCGAGCGTATCCACGCCTACAACGCGAAAATTTTTCTCCAGATGTCCGGCGGCTTCGGAAGGGTAACGGTGCCGACCAATATGGGTGAATACCCGCCGGTGGCGCCTTCTCCCATTCCGCACCGCTGGCTCGACAAGACTTGCCGGGAGCTTGCCAAAGACGAGATAAAACACATCGTAAAAAAATTCGGGGAAGGCGCTTTTAATGCCAAACGCGCCGGCTTTGACGGGGTGGAGATTCACGCCGTGCATGAAGGCTACCTGATCGATCAGTTTGCCATTTCCCTGTTCAACCGGCGCAGCGATGAATACGGCGGAAGCCTTGAGAACAGGCTGCGTTTTGCCCGCGAAATTGTTGAATGTATCAAGGAACGCTGCGGAAAGGATTTCCCCGTGGCCCTGCGTTACAGTCCAAAAAGCTTTATCAAGGATTTCCGTTCCGGGGCCCTGCCGGGTGAGGAATTCATTGAAAAGGGACGGGACCTTCCCGAAGGCGTCGAGGCGGCAAAGCTGCTGGTTGCATACGGCTACGACGCCCTTGACGTAGATGTGGGAAGCTACGATTCCTGGTGGTGGTCCCACCCGCCCATGTACCAGGAAAAAGGGCTCTACCGGCCCTTCGCAAAACTGATGAAAGAAACCGTTGATGTTCCCGTCATCTGCGCCGGCAGGATGGACAAGCCCGACATGGCAAACGAAGCAATCGCCGGCGGGGTCTGCGACATTGTAAGCCTGGGCCGGCCCCTTCTTGCCGACCCGGATTATGTGCAAAAACTGCGGAGCGGCAAGACCCGCCTTATCCGCCCCTGCCTTTCCTGCCAGGAGGGCTGCATGGGCCGCATTCAGGAATACTCCCTGCTTAACTGCGCGGTAAACCCCCGGACCTGCCGCGAAAGGGCAACCCGGCTTATACCCGCGGAAAAATCGAAGCGGGTGCTGATCGCCGGGGGCGGCG
Organism: Treponema sp.; assembly: GCA_031266695.1. Classification (GTDB taxonomy): domain Bacteria; phylum Spirochaetota; class Spirochaetia; order Treponematales; family Breznakiellaceae; genus JAISAK01. The sequence continues at coordinate 10,751 of JAISAK010000354.1, read as the reverse complement.
CCGCCGGCTGCGAGGCCGCCCGGGTACTGAAACTCCGCGGACATGAACCGGTTTTGTTCGAAAAAAGCGGCCGGCTGGGCGGCAATTTAATAGCCGGCGGCGCGCCCGATTTTAAGGAAGACGACATAGCCCTTGCCGACTGGTACACGGCGACTCTTGAAGACCTCGGCGTCGAGGTACATCTTAACCGGGAGATGCGCAAAGAGGATATCCGCGGTTCTTCCCCGGAATATGACGCGGTGATTGTGGCAACCGGATCAACGCCGAAAAAGTTTCCCCTGGGCGATGACGCAAAAACCTTCACCGCCGCGGAAGTGCTGCTCGGGCAAAAAGACCCCGGAAAGAAAACCGTGATCGCCGGCGGCGGACTGGTCGGCTGCGAACTTGCCCTGTGGCTGCGGCAACGGAACATCGAAGTAACCATTGTCGAAGCCCTGCCGAAAATACTCTGCCTCAATGCGCCGCTCTGCCACGCAAATTCCGAAATGCTGGAACAGCTTCTGCCATATAAGGGCGTTACACTGAAAACCGGGACCCAGGTCAAAAGCTTTGCCGGGGGCAGCCTTTTATTAAACAGCGGGGAATCCCTTTCCTGTGACAGCGTGATACTGGCGGTGGGGTACAGCGAAAACCGCTCCCTGTACCGGGAACTTGAAGCGGGAGACTCCGCCGGGGAAATCGGCGAACTCTATCTTGTCGGCGATGCGATGAAGGTGGCAAACATCATGTACGCGGTATGGAACGCCTTTGAAACAGCAAGCAATATTTAACGCGCCATAGGACTTTTTGCCGGTTCTTTAGATGTCCAGCAGAGGCAGATACCGGGCGAGGGCCTTGTCCAGAAAGGCTAAAAGTTTTTCCGTCAGATTGTAGGATCCTTCGTGAAGGCACCAGTCGTAGGCATTGCCCCGCAGTATCACGATAAGGTAATCGCAGAATTCCCCGACGTCAAGGGCGGCGTCGATTTTTCCGTCCCGCTGTTTCTGCAAAAGGTATTCCCGCAGGCAGGCATGGATGGGGCGTTTGGCGTCAAGAAAAACCCCGCTTTGAAGGGCGTAAACCTTCCTGGCAAAAGCGGCGCCTACCTCTATCTGAAAATCGGAATAACATTTGCTGTACGCAAAAATAAAATCGCGGACCCCCAGCCCGCACACTCGGGGCGACTTTGCCAGCTTTTCAAACCTGACATCAAGATCCCGGTAAACTTCAAGAATGATATTGTCCTTGTTTTTGAAGTAATGATAAAAGGCGCCGACGCTCACACCGGCAAGCCGGCATATATCATTAACGCCGATTTCCTCGATTGTGTGAATCTTCAGCAATTCGAGGGCGGCGCCGCTGATCTTTTCCCTTGTTTTGATAGCCTGTTGTCTGCGTCTGGTTAACATATCGGGAAGACTCCCGCAAAATTTTATGCGGCAGAACTTCAAACCTGCCTTTATAACGATTATAGCCGGAGAAAAATTATTCCGCCAGAGGCCCGCCCAGGATCAAAATTTCGGGACGGTATTCAAAGTGCATTGTATCGTAGAAGACCCACTTGCCGCCCCAGATGAATCCGCGGGATTCAAAGGCTTTGATTGCCGCGTCGGGCGGATGGAAACGCTTATCGTAAGGCACCATCCACCAATCCGGCCTGGCGCGCGCCGTCCAGAGCCAGTATGTTTCTTTTCCGCCAAGGGACCCGGGAAGAATGTCGATGGCCGCGCCGTAGGCGTGGAAGCTTCGGCTCTGGGTATCGGCGATGCTCCGCCAGGCCCAGCCCTCAAGAGTGCTTATGCTGTTGACCCAGGCGCGCAGCTCCGGATCGGTTTTTGCCCGGGTTAGAATAAGTTCTTCGACGAGGGAGAGCTCTTCCAGTATTGCGTAGTGGATCATCACCGTACGGCCAAGAAAGCGCATCGACTTTACCCGTTCGTAGGATTCATCCCTTGTCCCCGCGCGCCAAAGGGCATCGTAAAAATGCTGGGAACGTTTCGGCGGATGTTCACGGCGGCGGCCGGCCATTTCACGGAAACGCGCCGCTTCCCCGGGACTTGGTTCCCTCCAGGGGGGCATCTCCGGGGGGTAGTTGTAAAAAGGCTGGGGATCGTAATCTTCCGCCCTGTCCAGAAGTTCCTCCGGAAGCAGCCTTCCGCCCGCGTAATAGAACCAGGTTCCCTCGTCGTTTTTGGCTAAAACATCAAGAACGGTGATTGGCGTACTGCGGAGCTTTAGCGCCCAGTCGCCTCTGCGGAATTCTGTCCGAACAATGCGGTCAGGGTAGGCGGCGGCAAGGGCTTTGATGACCTGCCCGGCACGGCGCCGGGAATCCGTGTCAAAGGGCGGCGCCGCAAAATCGCCGGGGTTCTGATCGGGCCCGTTTTCCGTCAATGCCCCGGCACCCGGAACCGGCGCTTCCCCGGCTGTTCCCTCGGCATTTGTCTTTTGAGTTTTCCCGGCCCCAAAGACAAGGCTCAACCCCAGGAAAAACAGGCAGCAGGGAAGTATTTTTCTTCGAATAAAAATGTATAACAAAATAAAATTCCTTATATTCAAAATATTCAAATTCCGGCGGCTTTAGGCAACTTTACCGGGAATAGTTTAGAATAACATAGTGGATTGTGTCAAATATTTTACCCGAAAGGGCGCGGCGGCGTGTTTTCCGCCCCTTGCACTTTCTTCTTGCTCTGATCTAGTATCAAAACAGCAGTAAGTTTTTTAAAAAATAGGATTGTTCGGAAATTGAAGTTTTGGAACAAGTCCAATGAGGTTGAACCGGTGAAGAAAAAAATTTTGTTTTTTGCGTTTTTGGGGATTTGTATTTCTTTTATCCCTTCCCAGGAAATTATTACCGCGGAACGCTACCTTGAAATGGTATCGGAACGTTACGGGATTATCAGGGATTACGAAGCCAACATCGTTATCCATTCGGGCAGCACCGAGATGCTGGGGAATGTAAGCCACTTGAGTCCCAATTTTTTGCGCATTGATTTTACCCGGCCTTCCGAGCAGGTCATTGTTTCCAACGGCGAACAGTTGACGGTGTATCTCCCCGAATACAGGGCGGTGCTGAATCAGAACATCGCCCAAAGCCGGCGTTCCGCTTCTTCCGGCGCGTCCCTGGCAAGCGCCCAGGGCCTTTCCCTGCTCCGGCGCAACTATGTTCCCTCGTTTATCACCGGCCCGGATCCGGTTCCCCTTGATTCGGGATCGCAGGAAGGGGTAGTAAAACTCAGGCTTACCCGGCGTTCCGTATCGGAAGGCTTCAGGGAAATTATCCTCCACATCAATCCCGATACCATGCTGATCCGCCGCATTGAGGGGCGGACAATTGCGGAAGGCCTTGTTCAGTTTGATTTTACCAATGTCAAAATCAATCAGGGGATTCCGGAGCAGCGCTTTATCTACGACTCTCCGGCATCGGCAAATGTATACAACAATTTTCTGTTTCGGGATACCGATTAAAGCACAGGAGGAACACGGTGGACTCCCTGGGTGAAAAATTAAGGAATACCCGTAAAGAAAAGGATCTGAGCCTTGATCAGATCGGCAGGGAAACGAATATTGCTGTCCGTTACCTTGAAGCTCTTGAGAATGAAAATTTTTCCGGCTTCCCCGGGGAGCCCTATATTATCGGCTTCCTTAGAAATTACGGCGCCTATCTTGAACTTGATGTACAGGAGCTGCTCTCCCTGTACCGGGCCTACAAGATTCAGGAACAGCCCGTTCCGGTTGAGGAGCTTCTGAAAAGCCCCCGGTCTTTTTTTAAACCTTTTCTTACCGTCGTTATTATTATCGCGGTCCTCGGTGCCGGCGGCGGGGTGTTTCTTTTTCTGAATCGTCCCCAAACGGCGGAACCCGCGGCTCCCGCGATCCGGCAGGTTTCCGAGCATGTGATGAACAGCGATTCCCTGGAGCGGCGTTTTTACAAGGGTGATTCCGTTCTTGCCTCCCTTGGGGGCAATCAGTATAAACTGGAGCTGAGCGGCCTCGGCGAGGCGCTTACGCTCAATACGCCGGGCGGCGCCCTTATTCTTGATCTGAGTCAGGAAGCAGGCATAGACCTTGACAATGACGGAATTCCGGACATCAGGGTAACCGCTTCTGATTTTGTCAAAAACAACGCCACTACCGGGGCGCTGCTCCGCTTTGAGATGAACAATGCCCCCATTGTCCCGGCCGCGGTTTTGCCCGCCGCTTCCGCCGAAGCCGATAATACTGCCGGCCTTGCCAATGCTACGGTGATTTTTTCTTCCCCCAACGCCTATCCCTTTACCCTTCAGTTAAACTTCCAGGGTTATTGCCTTTTCCGCTGGGAAATACTTTTTGAACGTGACCGGGCAGGCCGAAACGAACGCTATTTTCAGCGTGACGGAGAGCTTAACATTCAGGCCCAGAACGGCGTCCGCCTTGGCGTTTCCAATGCCCAAACAGCGAAGCTCCAGGTTATCGGCGGCGGCCGCACCGTTCCCGTTGAGCTTGGCGGCGCGGGGGAAGTGGTGGCGGCGGATGTCCGCTGGGTTCGGGACGATGAAAACCGCTATCGCCTGGTCCTTGCCCGCCTTGAATGAACCATCCCACGTTATGCGCTATTATATCGATCCCTTCGGCTGCGCGAAGAACCAGGTAGACGCCGAAGTTATGATGTCTTTTCTCAACAAAGCCGGCTGGGCCTCCGCCCGGAACCCGGAGTCCGCGGATATTATTATTGTCAATTCCTGCGGATTTATTGAAAGCGCCAAGCGGGAATCTATAGGCGCCGTGCTTGCCTGGAAAAAAAATTATCCCGAAAAGAAAATTCTGCTTGCCGGCTGCCTTGCCCGCCGTTACGCAAAAGAACTTTCCCTGTCACTGCCCGAGGCGGACGGCCTTTTTGGCGGCGAAGACCCGGCGGGGATTGTCGAGGCCGCCGGGAAAGCCGCCGAAGGGATTAAAACCGAAGGGGCGGCTTTTGTCCGGCAAGCCGGCGGCGCGGCCGCGCCGGACGCGGGCCTGCGTCCTCTGCTTTCGCTGCCCGGATCGGCCTATGTAAAGATCAGCGAAGGCTGCAATAACCGATGCTCCTTCTGCGCCATCCCCCTTATCCGCGGCGGGTTGAAAAGCCGCGCCGTTTCCGATGTGCTTGAGGAATGCAGGGAACTGCTTGCGCGGGGCCTTCGGGAGCTTTGTTTTATCGGCCAGGACCTTGGCTCTTACGGCCGGGACTCAGGCGGCGCGGCTGCCCCGGAACGGGCAGGAACAGCCGCGGCCGCGCCGGACGCGGGCCTGCCCGGTCTTCTGGAAGCCCTTTCCGCGCTGGACGGCGATTTCTGGGTACGGCTGCTCTACATTCATCCCGATCAATTCCCCTTGCCCATTCTCGATATAATGGAGCGGGACAAGCGCCTCCTCCCCTATTTTGACATTCCCTTTCAGCATGCTTCGGAAAAAATTCTTGGGGCAATGAACCGGCGCGGTACGGCGGAAACTTATCTGCGGCTTCTTGAGCTTATCCGCGGGAGGCTTCCCGACGCGGTGATACGTTCCACCTTTCTGCTGGGTTTTCCGGGAGAAACCGAAGAAGACTTTAGCGCCCTGCTGGATTTCCAGGAAAAAGCCCGCCTTGACTGGCTGGGATGTTTTACCTATTCGCGGGAAGAGGACACCCCGGCGTATTCAATGAAGGGGCGGATTTCAAAGAAAATCGCCGCTGAAAGGAAGCGCATTGTTGAGAATCGGCAGATCCCCATTACCGGAAAGCAGATGGAACGGTTTATCGGTCAGACCCTGGATGTACTGGTGGAAGAAGCGGTCGACGCCGAAGAAGGCCTGTACCTGGGGCGGCTCTACTGCCACGCGCCAGAAGTTGACGGCGCGGCGGTGATTCGGTACGGTTCCGGAGGCTCCGCGGAACCGGGAAGCTTTGTTAAAGGCAGGGTACTTGCCCGTACAGGCTTCGATTTGCAGGTAGTTCCGGGTTAGTTTTGGACAAGCCCCAGGTTCATTTTTTTATGCTCTGCTCCAGGCTTTTCAGTGCTTCCCTTAAGCCTTCATCTTTTATTTGATCATAAATGAAAAATTTATCCGGGCCGGCCGGATCTGCGATAGCAACCGGATCTGCGGCTGGGGCCGTATCCACAGTGTCCGCCGCCGGCCCCGGGTCAACGCCGGACTCCGGGGCCTCCTCTTCACCGCCGTTTTCCGCGCCGCCGGGCGGCTTTTTGCTCAATTTAAAGGCTATGCCGCTGATACCGAGATCCGGAAAGGCGGCCTGAAAATCTCCCAGCAGTTTGTGTTCCTTGGTTTGCAGAATCTGTATCCAGCCGGGATGATCCGCATCAACAAAGAGAACATTTTTACAAAGGTCGACAACTCGTGAATGGGCGGCGGCGGCGGCAATTCCGTGTTTTTTTGTAAGCGCCTCCCAGGTCTTCATAAGTCCGGAATATTCATGCGCCTTGTTCATTATTTTTTCATCGAGAATCAGCCCAAGCAGATCACCGACCCGTGTCATGTTACCGTCCCTCCCTTTACATAATAAACCAGTGTATCGCTTTTTCGGTAATTTTCGAAGGGCTCTTCCGGAAGAAAGGTATAAAAAGCCTGATCATAATCGGGCAAAATCGAAAGAAACCTGCGCCTTTTCCCGCCGTCCATTTCAAGGAGTACATCATCCAGAAGCAGGGCGGGCTTTTTTCCGGTCATCTCCAGGTAGCGCCGGGCCTGGGCCAGACGGAGAAGCAGGGCAAGAAGACGGCGCTGTCCCGTAGACGCGCTGCCGGTAAATTCCACGCTGCCCCGTAAAAAAATATAACGGTCGCGGTGGGGCCCCGAAAGGGAGATTCCCGCGGCCATATCCGCGGCGCGCCGTTCCTTGAGAAAATCAGGGATGCGGCCGGTTTCTTTCCAGGACGGCAAATATTTTACCGTGATATTGTCAATATCGGCTACTTCCCGGTATAGAGAACTGAAAATTTCGGAAAAAAGCCGCGCCGCGGTTTCCCTCTTTTCCATAAGGTTTATCCCATATCGGATAAACTGGGAGTCAAGGACATCCAGCATGGGTTCAGGATTGCCCGATAACCGGTAAAGACTGTTATCCCGCAGTACCGTATTCCGCGATTTTAAAACTTTGCGAAAACATCTGAGATCGTCAAGGTAGACCGGATCATAGAGACTCAACACTTGATCAAAAAACCAACGCCGCCTGTCGGGACTGCCGGAAACAAATTCCATATCCTCGTGGCAGAAGACAATACAGGGAGAAACGGAAAGAAGTTCCCTGCGATCCTCCGCCCGCTTACCGTCAATAAGTACGCTTTTTTTTCCTTTTTCAAATTTGACCAGTATCTGCCCAATGGTTTTCCGCGCGTTATCTTGTACTTTAACTTCCGCGGAAAAACTCTTTTCTCCGTTCCGGGCCATCTCTCCGTCACGGGCGCCCCGAAAAGAGGACGCATAAGAACAGAAATACAAGGCTTCAAGAAAATTTGTTTTACCCTGCCCGTTTTCACCGACAAGAAAAACATCCTTTCCACCGGTAAAAATTTCATCATCCTTCAAGTTGCGGAATGAGGTAGTCCGCAGGGATAAAAACATCATTAAGGCTGCATAGGCATTATAATGTGAAAAAAGTCCTTTTCAGGAACCGGTACAATGGTAATGGCCTTGTTCGGTCCGGTAAAACATATACTTATTTCATCATCGTTTATTACTTTAAAAGGTTCTTCAATGTAGCGATAATTCAGGGCTATTGAAATTTCCTCACCCTCGTATTTACAGGGTATATCTTCCTTGGCGGTTCCTATTTCGGTTTCTTCCGAATATACAGACATGACCCCCGGCGATATCCCAAGGTAAACCCGGTGGGACTTTTGTTCCACAAGAAGCGAAACCCGCCTTAAAGCATCCAGCATTTCGGAACGTTTAACCGTAAGAATATTATCCTGCTTTTCAGGAATTACCTTGCGGTAATTTGGAAATTGTCCTTCCAGCAATATCGAAGAAAGACTGTACGAACCGAAACGGATATAAATTGTTTTGTCCGTTACGGAAATTGATATAAGCCCCTCGTCACCGGTACGCCTGATAATAATATTAAGAATTTTCGGAGGCACTATTATTCCGGGAAAATCACTGATGTTCTTTTCAGCGTTTTTACTGATAAAGGCAAGACGCCGGCCGTCGGTGGCAACCATAATAATTTTATCTTCCGATTTTTCCAAAAATACGCCGTTCATAAAATACCGGGTTTCATCATCAGATACCGCAAAAACTGTCTGGTTTATCATCTCTTTGAAATCCTTAACCGGCATTTCAAAGTAATCCTTATTTGACACGGAAAATTCAGGGAATTTATCAGAAGCCGTACATTTTAGCTGAAAGCGTATCTTTTTTACCGAAGGCTTAATATTTATCTTGTTGTCCTTCTGTTCAAATTCAAGCTCCCCGTCCGGAACGGAATTGAGGATATTGAGAAATTTTTCTCCAAAAACTGTGGTCGGGCCCGGTTCAATTACCGTAACCGGTACTTTTGTCTCAAAATTAACCCTCATGTCGGTGGATTTTATAATCAGACTGTCATTTTCAGCCTCAAGGTAAATATTTGAAAGAATGGAAATAACGTTTTTTGAGGATATTATCTCCTGCGCTATTGATATTTCTTTCAGAAGAACGCTTCGTTCACATATAAATTTCATTTATACAGTCTCCTATATTTATTAGATTATATATATATTAATAATCGTAATAATAAGCCGCCGGAAATGTGGAAAACCCACTTAATTCTATATAAGGCCTATAGTTACAACCAAAATAAAATATGGAAAAGTATGGCCTTTTTCCACAGTTTGCACAACTGCTGTAATTATACACCTCTTATACAGATTTTATAAGAGTAAATTTCTTAAAACTGAGGTTTTGGAGGTTCTCTTATCCTGACCTTTTTAAGATTTGGCACTATATTCCTTGATGAGTCTTTTAAGGCTTTCTATGGTTGATTCCAGGCTTGGATCCGTAAGAAGCTGGCCTTTTATTTTTTCAATGGAATGCATCACCGTAGTATGATCCCGGCCTCCAAAAGACTGCCCCAGCTCCGTGGTTGAATAGTCGGTTATTTCCCTTGCTATATACATGGCGATCTGCCGGGGAAAGACAATATTTTGGGTCTTTTTTTTGCCTTTTAAGTCGTTGGCATTAAGGGAAAAATAGTCGGCTACCACTTTTTGTATATTATCCACGGATAGATTTGCCTGCCGCGGGGATACAAAGACATCCCGCAGCCGCTGTTGGGCAATTTCAAGGGTTATGGGTTTTCCCATGAGTTCCATATAAGATATAAGGGTATTCAGGGCGGAGATAAGATCCCGCACATTTGATGAAATATTTTTGCTTATAAGATCGATAACTTCGTCCGGGATGGAAGCGCCTCTGCCTTCAGCGATAGATTTTAGAATGGCGCAGCGGGTTTCGTAGCGGGGCGGCTGCAGGTCCACTTTTAAACTTTGTTCAAAGCGACTGATAAGCCTTTCGGAGAATTTTTTCAGTTCCGATACCGGCCGGTCACAGGTAAAGACAAGCTGTTTTTTAGCGTCCAGCAGCGCGTTAAAAGTATGAAAAAGCTCTTCCTGAACCCCCTCTTTGCCCTGGAAAAACTGGATATCATCAATAAGGAGTATATCGGTATATCGAAATTTGTTTTTGAAGCTGTTCATCCTGTTTTCCTGGATGGCCTGCACATACTCATTGAGGAAATTTTCGGCGGTAATGGAAATGATTTTGTTGTCTGAAACTTCGTAAATATGATTTCCGATGGCCTGCATGAGATGGGTTTTTCCCAATCCAACCCCGCCATAGATGAGGAAGGGATTGTAGGCTTTTCCGGGATTTTTGCTGATGGCAATGGCAGCGTTGGCGGCAAAACCGTTGTTTTCGCCGATAACATACTTGTCAAAAGTGTAGTCCTCCCGGAGATACCCGGGGCGGGGTTTCTTTTCTTTTTTTGGTTGAACGGCTTCCGGAATGCTTCCTGAAACGGAATTTGAGCCTGTTTTTCCGCCGGATTCGGTATTTTTGGACGAAGGCTCAGTCCGGACAGGGTCATTTTTGGGTATTTTCTCGGGAATCACCTCAAAATCAATAAGCAATTCCTTGCCGCTGAGTTCCCTTAGCTTGTTTTCAATGGTTTTTTGGTAGCGGTTTTTTACCTGATCCCGATAAAAAGAGGAAGGAACGGTAACTGTTATGCGTTTTTCCCCGGCCTGCAGGTATTTCAGATTATTGAACCATATACTAAACTCCTCTTCGCCCAAATTCGCGGAGAGTTGGCTCATGGTTTCTTTCCAAAATACCTCATAATCCCATTCAGCCATCCGGAACCTTCAAAAAACGAAATATCAACATATTATCCACAAGGACAAATTATAATGCAAAGTGAAAGTAGACACAACAAGAAAAAAAATAAATTTTCCTCTTACTATTTGAATAGTAAAAACAAGCTAATTTGTTATATTACAACAAATTACCAAAAATAAAACAAACAATTACCGATTAACCTATACATCATTTTACATATACTTTTCCGATATGATATAACACAGGTTTTATGCACAGGATTTACACAAAGGTAATTTTCAGCAATCAGCCCTTCGGAGACTAAAATTTTCGGAAACGGCTCAAGAATCAGGGTAAAAACCCCGCTCCGGCTTTCACGAAGAAGGTCAATTCTACCTTACCTTTACTTTTTTGTTCAAGATCAATAAACTGAAACCATGAATTCTTCGTATTCGGCC
>JAISAK010000338.1 GCA_031266695.1 Treponema sp. | reverse complement strand
TTTCACTCGTGGCACAATAAGAGGCCGAGATATGAAGCCGCATACGGCGGCCTAAAGCCGGGCTGTAATTACTTGTCATAGCGGCCTTTACTGAGCGCCGCCGTGCTACGAAGGCTAACGCCTTCGCGCTGTCATCCCAGTATACGCACTTTTTTTGTGCGCCGGGCGTGTGGCGTATTGATTGAATTAACAGTCCTTAGCGGGCTGCTTTTATTCCGCCCCCATCATAAAAAATACATGCAAGAAAAGACCTTGTACCCCCCGGCCCTGCCTGCCCGGCCTCTTCCATATCACAAAAAAGACATACAAGGTAAAAGCTTGTGCCCCTGGCGTCACGAATGAAAAGAATATCTTCCACAGCGGGCGCGCCAAGTCCGCCGTGAACGACTCTGGAATTCCCCGGCGGAACAGACCTCGAACCAAAGGTTCGACGAGCTGTGAAGGCGGACTCTACAGGCAAGTGAACGGCGGTTTTGGCGCTCCCACGGTAGAGGCCATTAGTTTTATTCCCTGGTGCTTGGGGTACGGCATATTATTGTGAATGTATTTTGCGTCTTGACGCCCCTCCCGTCAATTGATAGAATTTAATCATGCTGACGAGTTTTGGTTTTATTTCCCTTCGCTGGCTGTGGGTTGCGCTGGTTATTATCTTCACGCTCATCGAGGTTTTCACCCTCGGTCTTACCACTGTGTGGTTTGCCCTTGCCGCTCTGGTCATGGTATTTCTTTCCCTGCTGCCCATTCCGCTGGTTTTTCAAATTCTGATCTTCCTCGGAATCTCCGCGCTGTTCCTTGTTTTTACCCGGCCCCTCGCGGTAAAAAAATTCAAAATGGGAAAAGAAAAAACCAATGTGGACGGTCTTATCGGCAGGCACGCCCTTGTGGTAAAGGCTATTGGCGAATTTGAAAAGGGCGAAGTAAAAATCAGCGGACAAATCTGGTCGGCGCTTTCGGAGGATAACTCTGAAATCCGGGAAGGAACCAAATGCGAGATTGTGCGGATCGAGGGCGTGCGGGCTGTCGTGCGTCCCGTTCCGGCGGTTTCCCCGGGCAGTTCCGAAACGCCGCCGCCCCCAGCCGCGGGTTAAGCGGACATTTCTCCTAACGAGGTATAATTATGGCCTATGTTCTTATCGTATTAATTGCCTTTATTCTTTTTCTCATCATCTCCAATATCAGAATTGTTTCGCAGTCAAACGCCTATGTAATCGAGCGTATCGGCGCCTACAACAGTACCTGGAGTACGGGGATCCATGTTAAAATTCCCTTCCTTGACCGGATCGCCAGCCGGGTAACCCTCAAAGAGCAGGTCGCGGATTTCGCGCCCCAGCCGGTGATCACAAAAGACAACGTCACCATGATGATCGACACGGTGATTTACCTCCAGATCACGGACCCCAAACTTTTTACCTACGGGGTCATCAATCCCTTTAACGCCATCGAAAACCTGGCCACCACAACGCTGCGGAATATCATCGGCGAGCTGGAGCTGGACGAAACCCTTACCAGCCGGGATATGATCAACAACCGTATGCGCAGTGTTTTGGACGAGGCCACCGATCCCTGGGGCATCAAGGTGAACCGGGTTGAGGTAAAGAACATCACGCCGCCCAAGAGTATTCAGGAAGCTATGGAGAAGCAGATGCGCGCCGAGCGCGAGCGCCGCGAAGCGATCCTCAGGGCCGAGGGTGAAAAACAGTCGGCGATCCTTGTGGCCGAGGGACAAAAGGCATCGGCTATTCTCAAGGCGGAAGCGGAAAAGGCGTCGGTGATCCTCCAGGCCGAAGCCACCAGGGAAGCGGCCATCCGCGAGGCCGAAGGCGAAGCGCAGGCCATTCTTAGCATCCAAAAGGCCACCGCCGACGGCCTTTCCATGCTCAAGGCCGTTTCCGCCGACGAAGCCCTGATCAAGCTTAAAAGCCTTGAGACCCTGCAAAAAGTGGCGGATGGGCAGAGCACCAAGATCATCATCCCCTCGGACATTCAGAACCTTGCGGGCCTGGTTACAAGCGCGGCGGAGCTTGTAAAGAAGTAGACCGCCGGCCTAATAATAGCTGATCCGGTAATCGGCAAGAACCTTGAAGCCGGTATTGTCGTACACGCGGCGGGCCGCGGGGTTTAACTTTTTGACAAAGAGACTTAGCCCCCGGCCCTGCAGAATAAGGGCGCGGGCAAATTCGGCCGTCATGCGGCGGGCTATGCCAAGACCGCGGTAATCCGGGTGAACGTAAACGCCGCCGATCTGATAACGGGTAAAGGAAACCACGCTGGTATTTATCTTTCCCACAATGCGGCCTTCCAGCTCCGCCGCCAGAATCTGCCCGCCGGAAAGAATCCGCTCCAGGCCGAGGCGGCAGGCCGAGGCGTTGAATTCCGCGCCGATGGGAAGCACCTCTTCCCGCTCGTAAGCCGCCTGAAGGGGAAAGAGGGCGTCCGCGTCGGTAAAGAGGGGGCGGCGGAGAACCAAGCCCCGGGGGCCGGACAGGAAACAGGACTCCCCGGGCATGTCGTTAAGCGCCATAAGATCATAATCAATATTTTGAACAGCCCGGAGCCCCGCCTTTTCCACGGCCTCTTCCAGAATCAGCGCTTCTCTTTTAAGCCCCTGAACGGCGTGAAGGGGAAGGGAGGTGAAAAAAGGGTTCAGAAAAAAAGGAAACGGAATATCCGGAAGGCTGTTGAAAACGGGAAGCAGCGTTTTTCTTGAATAAACGATCAGGGCGGAAATATTTGCCTCCCTGCCCCGCAGGGTCCACACATGATCCCGTGAAGAGCGGGAGAGAAACCTTCCGCAGGCGCTGACGTACCAGGGCTCGCGGGCGCGGAGCAGGGCTTCGGACGCGGCGGAAGTATTTCGTTTCATTCTGCGCCAGCGGAATTTTTCAGCCACGGCCGCCTTTCCCGCGAAGCGCTGAAAAAAGTTCAATCATAGGGAAGCCTTCCCCCGGCGGGAATTGTTCCGGCAATTGCGGAAAAACCCGCGATAAAAGATTCTGGCGCATAACTGTAAACCGCTACGGCTCCGTTTACCCAGGAAACGCTTTCCAGGTACACGGGGCTGAGTACGGACAACACTATCACCCTTTTGCGCAGGCCCTCAAGATCCTTCAGAAAGCGCAGGCCCGCGGCATCGGAAAGGCAGAAGACGATCGTATCCGCTCCGCGGGCGTAGGAAACAAGCTCCGCGGCGCCCCGGGATTGGGAGTACCAGTAGGAAGAAGCCCCGGGATAAGCGGCCCTGCCGGCGCGGAAAAAGTCGGTGTACTGCCCCGCAAGTAAAACCCGTCCCGCGGCTTCGGCCTTTAGGGGAATAACCGGGGCGGCCTGCGCCCCGCCGCTTTTTACCACGGTAACACTGCGGGCTGCGAGGCCGAGAAAAAACGCCGCGCCCTCGGCGTCGGGCAGTTCGGCCTCAACCCTTTCCGGACTGGGAACAAAGGGGACTTTTTTATCGCCCCGAAGATAGAGCAGTTTGACTTCCAGCACACGCCGCGCCGCGTCCCGTACCCGTTCACGGAATCCCGCGTCTTCCCTCATGGAATCAAGCAGGCTTGTCCAGACCGGATCGTACAGGCTGGGCGTTTTGGAAAGCATGATAATGTCGTTCCCCGCAAGCAGGGCCTGTTTTGCCGCGCGGGAAAGGCTCCCCGCCCAGGTAGTGGCGCCGTTCATCATAAGATCGTCGGTGATCACAATTCCCCGGTAGCCGATTTTATCGCGCAGCAGATCCCGGAGAAACCAGGCTGAAAGCGAAGCGGGGGCCAGGGCGGCTTCGGTATTGGGAAAGGCAAGGTGGCCGCTCATCAGCGCGGGGAGTCCTTCCCTGGCAAGCATCCGGTAGGGAACCAGTTCCCTTTCCCAAAGCACCTCAAAGGAAGCTTCAATTTTTGGCAGTACACCGTGGGAATCGAGATCCGTGGCGCCGTGTCCCGGATAGTGCTTTGCCGTCGGGATGATCCCCGCCGCCTGCTGCCCCTTCATAAAAGCGGCGCCAAGGATACCCGTCTTTACCGGATCGCTTCCAAAGGCGCGGGGCCCGATAAGGGTTGATTCCCGGTTGATAAAAAGATCCACCGTCGGGGCAAAATTCATGTTGATTCCCAGTACGGCAAGCTCCCGGCCAATGTAGTAGCCGGAAAGATACGCGTCCCGCGGATAACCCGAAGCGCCGATTGCCATATTGCCCGGCGTTTCGCTGGTACTTCCCTTTACGTGGCGTATCCAGCCGCCTTCCTGATCTGTTGCCACGAGGAGCGGAATATTGAAGCCCTCCGCAAGGCTCGCTTCCTGAAGCGTTCCCACGGTTTGGGCAAGCCGCCGGGTATCGCCGGTGTTCCAGCCGAAAATTTTCACCCCGCCGATGTTCCGGCGGCGAATCCAGTCTATTATGAGCGGCGAAGGTTCCGCGCCCACCCAGCCGAGCATAAAGGTCTGCGCCAGGGCCTGCTCGTCGCTCATCGCGGCGGTGATGGCGGCGGCCAGTTCTTCGGGCTTTCCTGAGTCTTCGAAGCTGAGGGGGAAAAGGGAGAAAGTACCCACAAGGAGGAAAAGGATGAACAAAACCAAAATAGCGCGCGGCCGCCGCAGACTCAAGACAGAATTCTCCTACGGTTCATCCTACCATGTGCCGCAAAATACATTCAAGGTAATATGGTCTTCCCCAAGCACCAGGGAATGAAATTAATGGCCTCCACCGCAGAAGCGCCAAAGCCGCCCTTCACTTGCCTGTGCCGTAAAATACATTCAAGGTAATATTTCGTACCCCCTGGCTTTGCCTGTCCGGCTCCTGTAAAAGATATCCAAGGTAATATGTCATACCCAAGCGGCAGGAATGAAATTAATGGCCTCTACAGCGGGAGTGCCAAAGCCGCTATTCACTTGCCTGTAGAATCCGCCTTCGCAGCCTTGGGAAGTCTGCTCCGGCAGGGAATTCCAGAGTCGTTCACGGCGGATTTGCGTCCCCGTGGGAAAGACATGTGTGTCATTCGTGCCGCCGAGAGCAGAATCTATTACCTTGAATGTCTTTTTCCGATGGGGGAAGAGGCAAGGCCAAGGGGTACAAGCTCTTTTCTTGCGTGTCTTTTTAGTGATAGGCAAGAGGCCGGGGTATGAAATTCCTCTCCCGTGAAGCTA
>JAISAK010000335.1 GCA_031266695.1 Treponema sp. | reverse complement strand
ATTGACCAGTACACGCTTGAACCGGCCGAAAGGATACCCAGATCCGTGCCCGGCACCGTTTCAATGGCCTTGCCGATTTCAAGCTCGTAGTCGCTGCCGGTATAGACGCTGGGCGAGCCGCCGCGGTCAATACGGATAACCATAGGCCCCTCAAAATTCATGGATCGACGGATAATTTTACAGCACTGCCCCGCGTCGGCGGGAACCTCCACGGTAAGGTTCGGAATGGCCCGGTAAATCGCCAGGTCCGCTATGCAATTGTGGGTGGGGCCGCCTCCGGAGGTGACGCCCGCGTGGGTTCCGATCAGACGGACATTTACGTCGTTATACGCAATATCGGTATGGATCTGATCCGCGGCGCGCAGGGACAGGAAAGGCCCGAAGACCTGGGAAAAAACGACCTTGCCCGAAAGGGCAAGCCCCGCCGAGGCGCCGACCTGATTCGGCTCGGCAATGCCGAAGTTAAAACAGCGCTCGGGGTACTTCTGCACGAATTTCCCCGCCGACGAAGACGGGGCTACATTGTCGGTATAGGTAAAAAAGAAATCCATCCCCTCGTCGGCCATGCGCATCAGCTCCTCGCCGTAGGCCTCCCGGGCGTTTGAAAGCATCTGGTCAAAATTGTAGGTTGTTTGGACGGCCATTACGATCTCTCCTTTTTGCCTTTTTCCACGTCGGCAAGGGCGCGATCAAGCTCTTCCTTTG
Source organism: Treponema sp. (assembly GCA_031266695.1). Taxonomy (GTDB): domain Bacteria; phylum Spirochaetota; class Spirochaetia; order Treponematales; family Breznakiellaceae; genus JAISAK01. Next base: position 3,157 of record JAISAK010000335.1, on the reverse strand, counting down.
CGATGCCGCCGCCGTGCCATTTAACGTTGCCTTCCATAAAGGAAACGCCCTTGCCCTTTTTTGTATGGGAAATAATGGCAATGGGTTTTCGGAAAACCCAAGGGTCGGCCGGAGGCAGCGAGGCAAAGGCCCTGCACACCGAGTACATATCGTTGCCGTCAATTTCCACAACCTCCCAGCCGAAGGCTTCGAGTTTTTTGTCCAGCGGATCGATATTCATTACCTGGCTTGTGGGGCCGGTCATCTGTAAGCCGTTTTTGTCGATAATCGCCACAAGGTTGCCCAGCTTGTGATGGCCGCCGGCCATAAAGGCTTCCCAGTTGGTTCCTTCGTCCAGTTCCCCGTCTCCGGCAAGCACAAAGGTACGCCACAGTTTTTTCTGGGCCCGGGCGCCGAGGGCAAGGCCAAGGCCGACCGGAAGGCCGTGACCGAGGGAACCGGCGGAAACTTCAATCGCCGGAACGTATTTGCGGTTCGAATGCATGCCGAACTCGGCGGTATCCAGGGTTTCGAAATGCTCAACCATATAATCCATCGTATACATGCCGAGATCCGAAAAAATGGTATACAGGGTTTCGCTGCAATGGCCTTTGCTCAACACAAAACGGTCCCGATCTTCCCACCTGGGGTTTTTCGGATCGTAGTTCAGGTATTCATAGTACAGGGCGACGGCGACTTCAACGATTGAAAGCTCGCCCCCAAGATGCCCCATGCCGATACGATAGATAAAATTCAGCAGATTTTTGCGGATCTCAACGCATTTTTTTTCAAGCTGCCGGACCCTTTCGAAATTTACCGTGTCTTTATACATACCCCGCGCCTCCTTGTCTTTATGAATCCGTTCCAAACAACCCGTTTCAAAACAGCCCGCCTTGCCGCGGATCTTTTTTCAATCCATATCCCTGTTGCAGCGGATGAGTATCTTCGGGTATTTCCCGCTCAGATGGGCGGCAAAGGCCCCTTCCGGATCGTCAAGATCGTACACCTGCGCGGTAAAGTCCTCCAGCCGCATACGGCCGAGAATTTGCGCCGCCCGGGGGAAAACGTAGGGCGATACAAAGGTACCGGTTATGGTAATCTCCCTGCCGTAACAGTAGGTATACAGATTTAGGGGCAGCTCGTAATTATTGGGAAACATGGCGACATAGATGATGGTGCCGCACCGGGCCGCAAGTTTCAAAACATTTTCCGCGGCGCCGGGAAAACCGGAGACTTCAATAACAAGATCGTATCCCAGGCCCCGGGTTATTTTTTTCCCCTCTTCTTCAATATTTTGATTAACCGGATCCAGCACAAAATCGGCGCCGTATTTTTTTGCCAGCTCCCGGCGCTGGGCTACCGGTTCAATCATGGTAAGATGGGTGGCGCCGTACATTTTAAGCAGTTGTAGTACGATAAGCCCTATGGGGCCGCCCCCCGAAACCGCGACCCGCTGGCCTACTTTCATATTGGTTTTGTCCATGACCCGGACCCCCACCGAAACGGGCTCCAGCAGGCAGCCGGTCTTGAGGGAAATATCATCCGGCAGTTTGACAATCTGGGATTTGTGCCATTTGACATATTCGGCCATCGCCGGCTGTTCGGTTACGTTTTCGCAGAACTGCTCCTGCCCGTTCCGGCAATAGTAACAGGCGCCGCAGTAGTTGCGAAAATTGCCGGCAACCCGGTCGCCTTCCCGAAGGCCTTTTTTTGCGGCTCCGGGGCCAAGCTTTACAATAACCCCGGACATTTCATGTCCCAGGCCAAAGGGCGGTTCCCACCCAAAGGCGCCCGCCACCAGATGGGGATCGGAACCGCAGATTGAGCAATAGGCGACTTTTATCAGAACCTCTTCATCGCCGATTTCCGGTACCGGGACATCCCGAAGCGCGACCCTGCCCCGCTTTTCAGGATCGGGGTCCTTCATGTTGCCGATTTTAACCGCCGACAATAATTTCATGGTTGAATCGCTCCTCCTGACAAGTGAATAAATTATAAGAGAGGTTATAGCAGACCACAATGTATAAAAAGGATATATCCTGAAAAAGAATGTCCCTTTAAAACAGGGCCGTAAAGGATCTTTCCAAAATCCGGCAGGTTTTGGACACAAGAAACCAATCCGGAGGTTACGGGATACCTTGAAAGGCTGCCCAAATCCACGTTTTAGTCTAATCAGCCTGCTGGCGGCCATTTTTACTTTACCTTGTTCTGCGGAATATCCGGCATGCTTTCAAAACCCTTTGCCAGATCCCCGTCGGTGGGGATGTAGTCTGTCATGGCCTTGCTGTTGTAGGCCATATAAGCGGTCATATCGAAGTAGCCGGTTCCCGTCAGGCCGAAAAGAATTACCTTCTTTTCGCCGGTCCTTTTACATTCCAGGGCTTCGTCGATGGCGGCCTTTATGGCGTGGGAAGACTCGGGAGCGGGGAGGATTCCCTCAACCTTCATAAAGCGGACCGCCGCGTCAAATACTTCGGTCTGCACCTCGGAGCGGGCTTCAAGAAAACCATCCCTGTAAAGCTTTGACAGAGTCGAATTCATCCCGTGGTAGCGCAGCCCCCCGGCGTGGTTGGCCGAAGGAATAAAGCCGTTGCCCAGGGTCATCATTCTGATAAGGGGCGTTGTTTTGGCGGTGTCGCCAAAGTCATACGCATAACGCCCCCTGGTAAAGGAGGGGCAGGAGGCCGGTTCTACGGCGATAAAGCGGGTGTTTGATTTGCCCGCGATTTTTTCGCCGATAAAGGGAGCGATAAGGCCGCCCAGGTTTGAACCGCCCCCGGCGCAGCCGATGATGATGTCCGGCTTTACCCCGTACTTGTCCAGGGCGGTCTTGGCTTCCTGGCCGATTACCGACTGGTGCAACAGTACGTGGTTAAGGACGCTTCCCAGCACGTAACGGCACTTGTCGGTTTTTACCGCGGTCTCCACGGCTTCGGAAATCGCGCAGCCAAGGGAGCCGCCGGTGCCGGGATCCTTTTCGAGGATCTTTCTGCCGGACTCGGTTGTGTTTGAAGGCGAGGGAATAAGATTCGCGCCGTAGGTTTCCATAAGGGCCTTGCGGTAGGGTTTCTGCTCGGAGCTGACCTTTACCATGTAGACTGTCAGCTTGAGTCCGTAAAAGGCACAGGCCATTGCCATTGCCGTTCCCCACTGCCCCGCCCCGGTTTCGGTGGTAAGC
>JAISAK010000268.1 GCA_031266695.1 Treponema sp. | reverse complement strand
CCGTCCCCGACCATCGCCACTTTACGCCCCTCGTCCTGCAACTTTTTTACTTCGGCGGACTTGTCCTGGGGCAGCACTTCCGACAGTACCCGGTCAATGCCCACCTGTTTTGCGATAGCAGCGGCAGTCTTCTTGTTGTCTCCGGTGATCATGGCAACTTCGATACTCATTTTGTGAAGGCTCTCAATAGCGGCCTTGCTCGACTTTTTCAGCACGTCCGCAACAGCCACAATTCCCGCCAGCTTACCGTTAAGGGCAACATACATCGGCGTTTTTCCTTCACCCGCAAGGCGGTCCGAATCAGCCTCAAGTTCCGCAAGAGAAATAGCTCTTTCGTCCATAAGTTTTTTATTCCCTGCCAGAACCGCAACACCCTTGATACCCGCTTCAATGCCCCGGCCTGTAATGGCATTGAAATTTTCTGTGGCAAAAATTTCAAGCCCCTGCTTTTGCGCTCCCTGCACAATGGCCTGTCCCAATGGATGTTCGCTCCCTTTTTCGGCGGAAGCCGTTATCTGCAAAAGATACTGCTGTTCTATCCCCGTAACTGTAACAACATCGGTAACTTCGGGCTTGCCTTCGGTGATGGTACCGGTTTTGTCAAAGACAATCGTGTTGATTTTATGGGTGGTCTCAAGAGCCTCGCCCCCTTTAATCAAAATGCCGTTTTCAGCGCCTTTACCGGTTCCCACCATAATCGCTGTTGGCGTTGCAAGACCCAGGGCGCAAGGGCAGGCAATAACCAGCACGGAAATGAAAATCGTAAGGGCAAACTCAACCGTTGATTTTCCGGGCGGGAGCGTTACGAGGCCGGCAGAGGCCGCCGCAAACCAGGCGATACCGGCAACAAGCGCAATCACGCAGACCACCGGCACAAAATAGCCGGACACAATATCCGCCATTTGAGCGATAGGGGCCTTGGACCCCTGGGCGTCTTCGACCAGTTTGATAATTTGCGCCAGCGCCGTGTCGCTGCCGACCTTTTCCGCCTTAAAATGGATAACGCCGTTTGCGTTAATGGTTGCGCCATACACGTTATCACCCGGCTTTTTGTCCACCGGCATACTTTCCCCGGTAAGCATGGATTCATCTATGGCGGTCTGCCCCTGGACAACCACGCCGTCTACAGGAATTTTTGCGCCGGGTTTTACGATGATGATGTCTCCGGGGATTACTTCGTCAATGGGGATTTCTTTTTCTATCCCGTTTTCAATGATGATTGCCGTCTTGGGGGCCAGGCCCATAAGTTTTTTAATCGCTTCACTGGTTCTGCCTTTCGATACCGCCTCAAGGGATTTTCCCAGCAGGATTAAGGCGATAATGACCCCGGCAGTCTCAAAATAGAGCGCGTCCACGGCGTTGAAGTTACCACCGGCGATCTGGAAAATGTTGTAGACGCTGTACACAACCGCCGCCGTAGTACCAATAGCGATAAGGCTGTCCATATTGGGGCTGCGATGCAGCAGATTTTTGAAGCCCACCGTATAAAACTTGTTGCCCGCAATAATAATGGGTATGACCAGTAGCAATTCCGCCAGCCCATAGAGCAGAGGGAAATTCATCGGAGCCAGCGCCTTGGGAAAGGGCAGACTGAACCATTTAATCATCGGGACCATGGCGATATACAGCAGGGGAAGCCCCAGGGCGGCGGCAACGATAAACTTTGTCCAGAGCGTTTTGATTTCTTTTTCCTTGCGGAGCTTGTCTTCGTCCACGGCTCCATCTTTGGAAAAATCGAGGGCCGTGTAGCCCGCTTTTTCAATCGCTTCTTTAATGGCGGAAGTCCGTACTTTTATGGGATTATAAACTACCGTAGCTTTTTCCGTGGCAAGGTTTACCGTCGCGGTTTCAATCCCTTCCAGTTTTTTGATCGCCTTTTCGATCCGCTGGGCGCAGGCCGCGCAGGTCATTCCGCCGATGGGAATAGTAACCCCAGCCCCTTTGGGCCTGTCCAAAACCTCGTACCCTATCCTAACCACCGCCTCCTTTATACCGGAAAGCGTTTTGGTGTCCTGATATTCCACAAAAAGTTTCTCCGCCGCCAAGTTTACCGTCGCGGTTGTAACCCCATCAAGTTTTCGTACTGTTTTTTCGATCCGTCCCGCGCAGGCGGCACAGGTCATCCCGCTGATACTTAACATTTCTGTCTGCATATAACACTCCTGTCATTTATCCATTGATTACATTGTCCACAGATTACACTCATCATGCCAAGCGTGTAGTTTTGCACAGCAAAACTACAGAAGTAAATCCGCAAAGCGGATTTACGACCGCCTCCACCGGGCAAAAATCTGTTTTGCCTCTTTCAGATAATCTTTGGAAATAGTGATGGCCGTTTCCGTTACCGTTTTATTTTGCGGGAAAATCGGCACGGGGTTACACCCGCCGCTTCGCACTTCCACTTGGCTCATGCGGAAACGGTTGCCGCAATTCTGGCAGCCCAGTACCGTACCCTGCTGTTTATAAAAACCCCGGCCCGAACCGTAACAGACCTGACAGGTGTTAAAGGCCGTCCGTATCGTACCGTCCGGGGCTTTTACCGCCAGGACCTCAAGCCGGGTTCCCTCAATATCCACCGGATAGAAAACCGCGTTTTCCGTAACTTCCGAAACTTGTATCACCAGGTCCCGGTCGGCAATCGTCGGTTTTACCACATTAAGCGCGCCGTTAGGCGATCCGCTTTGCGCAAACACGGAACCTGCCCCCAGCGCCATAAGCGCCGTCATAATCAATGCTTTACCATACTTCCTCATTCTTTCGTCTCCTTTATAAACCCGCGTTTCTGTTGCCTTCCGGCCCGCAGCAATCAGGTAGTTTACCTTTTGGCGGTTTAACAAACCGTTTGGCAAAAAGCATAATACCTGCAAGAAAGAGAATAACCATAATAATGGCAATAACGTTTTCCATGTTTCACCCCCACAACACTATTTGCAAGCGGTCATAACCGCTGGTTTCTCTTTTGGGGTCCAGCTTGCCGCCTGTGGGTAAGCCGGACAGATTTTTAATTAATGACAGCTATATCCGCCGCCGAAACTGTTCCCGTTGTCGTAGCTGTCTCCGCCGTAACTACCCCCGGAATCACCACTATCATAGCCTCTGCGGGGACCGCCGCACCAAACGCTTTTATTAAGGGTGAAGGGCGCTTCCTGTTCCCCGGTCTGCCGGTCTCCGCTTACCGTTTGGGCGTATACTGTTATTCCCGCCACCAACAGAACCAGAGCCGCGATAACCGCAACTTTCTTCATTTTCACACTCCTAAAATAAATTTGTTAAACGCCATGGGCAACGCCAACGGCATTATTTTTCCTCGTCTTTCTTGCTCCGGCCCCGCAAAAGCATGACAACCGCAATCGCAATCACCGGAACAATGCAATGCCAATGGCTTACTAAAAACCCCATCTTTTTTTCTCCCTTTGTTATCAACAATCTACCGGATGATTGTGTCAGAATTATGATAATTCAAAAAAATTCCTATAAAAATCGGCAAAATGCGGCGTGTTTTGTGAGACGTATCCGAGGTTGTCGAATACATACAATCACCCTCCCGCTCCGCCGCAACACCCGCCGCCAGCCGCCGCTTCAAAATAGGCGTCAGGGTAAATCTGGGTTTCAAAATTGGAAACTTCCGTTTTTATCGCTTCAATGTCCACATCGGAGAGGTCATCGACAACCTTTACATAACCGTAAAACACATTGTCCCCGGTAGAGAAATCAAAATCATCGGTAGGCAGCAACTCTATAACATTGTCCCCTTGTTCTATGTCCAACTGCGAATAATAAGCCGGAACAATAAGGGCGCTGTTCCCCGGATCAAGGGAATCGTTGGTAATCGTCCACAGCGCCGGAATGTTCCGCTGTAACACGATAACCGCCGGGTCTATGCCGTCATCACGAAAGCTCACGGTAACGGCCTGATAGGGAACACCGTATGTCTCCGCCCCCTGCATTTCGGCTAACACTATTGTTTCCGTGGTGATTACCACACCGGCCGGGGTAGGGTTAAGGTTCGGTTCACCAATATCGGCTGCGCTCTGTCCTGCCTCGACTACCGTGATAGAACTGCGGATCATACCCATCCAGCAGGAATAAGAAAATCTGCCGGTCTTGTCAGGGGTAAACTCTATTACATTTTCTCCGGGCTGAAAGCGGTGTTCGATTTTATATTCCCGGATGATCATACGGTTGTTACAGCCGTTGATGCTTCCCTGGGAGGCGTTGATGGTCCACTTTACCGGAATACCCTGTTGTACCGTGATTGCCGGATACCGCCCTCCGCTTAAAGTGGAGTTGACAATCTGTATGCCGTTTTCAATCACCGGCTGGAACGCGCCTGTTCCCGCTTCCCCGCCGCCGTACCGGAAGGCCGCCCGCGTTGAGGCGAAGGGGTTTATTGCGGCGATTGCACGGCTGGCAAAATCAAAATTAAATCCCGAAAGGCCAAAACCGTAGGTAAACATGGTCATTCCCATTACCGTTACCAGAATTGCCCCAATCTTCATTACCCTATGGGTAAATTTCTTACTCAACGCCGAACTTAAAGCCCCAATACCGAACATCAGCGGAACCGTTCCCATGCTGAAAAGAAACATGGAAATCCCCCCGGCAATGGGGCTGCCTGTGGAAAGGGCGTAAAGCTGCATGGCTTGTAAGGGGCCGCAGGGCATAAACCCGTTGAGAAGGCCGATAACGAGGGGGTTTCTGTTTCCGGCCTTTTGTTCGTCAATTTTCCGGGCAAAAATTTTAGGCATCCGCAGATTAAAACG
>JAISAK010000180.1 GCA_031266695.1 Treponema sp. | reverse complement strand
CAAAATACATGCAAGGTAATATTTTATGTCCCAAGCGCCAGAAAATGAAATCAACGCCTCTGCCGCGGGAGCGCCAAAGCCGCCGTGAACGACTCTGGAATTCTTCGCCGGAGCAGACTTCGAACCTCCGGTTCGCAAGGCTGCGAAGGCGGACTCTACAGGTAAGTGAACGGCGGCTTTGGCACTTCCACGGGGGAAATCATTAATTTTATTCCTGGTACTTGGGATATGAAATCTTACCTTGTATGTATTTTATCACCCCCCGTTGTCTGTTCGGCAGGATTCCGGTATACTGAACCATGTGCCCCAAAGGAGGATCTTGTTATGAGGTTGTTGATTTTGGCCGGGTTCTGGTTTTTCTCCGTTTTGTATCCGGTTTTCGCGCAGCTTCCCGCGCCCGACAAAGCCGCGGGACAGGATACGGCGGGCGGCGCGCCGGCGGCAAGATCGGAACACTTTGAGCTTATTTCCGACAGGGACGACGGAGGCCTGCTGCTTAAGGAAATGGAGGAACGCTTCGGCGTGTATAACCGGCTTTTCCGCTTTGATCCTGCCCAGGCTGTTTTCCCGATCCGGGTAAGGGCCTTCGGAAACCAGGACGACTACGACAGCTATGTTTCGACGCGCCTGGGTACGACAAGTCCGGGAGCCGTTTACCTCCATTACAACCAGAGGGAAAGGCGGGAACTTGTCATCAACCGGGGCAGCCCCGGGGAAACGAAAAACCTTCCCTACCAGGCTCTTATACAATTCCTGCGGGCCTTTGTATCAAGCCCCCCTTCGTGGATGCGGGAAGGCTTTGCCGTTTATTTCAGCACCCTTGGCTTTACCGGCGAGGGAAAAATTTCTTACGAGGAAAACCTCTCCTGGCTTGACACGGTAAAAGGTATGGGTGAAAAAGCGCCTTCCCCGGAGGCGGTACTCATGGCAGATAACGCCGCTTATTCCGCGGCGGCCGGCCTTGGCTCTCCCGGTTTTTCAAGCCTTGCGTGGTCCCTGGTTTCGTTTTTTTTGAACAGCGGCAATGAAGAATATTTCAGAACCCTTACCGACAGCTTTTTGCTGCTTTCCGATTCAAAAACGGCGGAGGAAAATTCCGAAGCGGTAATGAGGCGGATAAGGCTCTGGAACAGCCTGGACAGCTTTATTCGCGATTACCGCTTTTACCTGGATTCGCGAAAGACCTTTACGGAACTAATTGCGGAAGGGCAAAAGGCCTGGACGGCGGGCGACGCGGCAAGCGCCGAGATTTTTTTTATGAACGCCCTTAACCAGCGGCCCGGTCATTACGCGCCATATTATTACATGGGGCTCCTTGCCTACGAGGAAAACAACTACACTTTGGCGGAGCAATACTACCGTTCCAGCCTTCAGTACGGCGCGGATTTCGCGCTTGTTTCCTATGCCCTCGGAGTCAACGCCGCCGCCGCGGGGAAAAACGGCGAAGCGGTCAATCACCTCCGCGACGCCGCGGCCGCCGCGCCCGATCGTTACCGGGAAAAGGCGGAAAATCTTATGGCGCGGCTAAGGTAAGCCCCGGTTTTACGCGCGAAGCGCAGCAAACTCATCGGTATTCGGCTTGTCAGGCTTCCGGCGGCGGGCCGGGCTTTTTCCGCCTGCCGCGGCGCCTGCGGTGTTCGCCGCCGGCGGCGCGGACTTCCGCGCCTTCCCTCGCGGGAGAGGCGGCCTTGCCGCGCTCCATGATGTGGGACTTTTTAATCGTAATGCCGTGGCCGGCGAAGAAAAGCCGTATCGCGTGATCCAGCTCAAAGCGCGGCGGATTCATGGGAAGCACAAACTGCCGGGCCGCGGCGAAGGTACTTTTGTAATTTTCCGCAATGCCCCGCTCCCAGTCGGTAACATCCTCAAGGTAATCGCGGACAAGGGCGAGCATTTGCTCGCCGCTCAGATTTTTAAAGTCCGGCTTGTTGAGGGCCGCCAGGCTCCGCAGGTAACGGCCGCGAAAGTCGGCGTTTTCCCTCATAAGGGCGGCGGCGGAAGGCTGCAGATAACCGTAAAGTTCAAGCTTGTCCAGGGCTTTCACAATCTCGGCGGCCTGGGGCGAATGGATTATCTTGAAGATCTCCTCGGTCAGCCGGGAGGGAGAAACCGAGCTTAAAAGGGAAGACTGGGTTTTGATTTTCCATTTCAGGGAGAAGGGCAGGCTGAAACCCGTAGCGGCCCCGTATTTGACCGCCCGGATCATCCTGACCGGATCATCCCTGAAAATCGCGGAAAGGGGGATAATCGGCCTTATCCGCTTTTCCCGCAGGTCCTTCATGCCTTCCACAAAGTCCACCACGATCTGCTGGCCGGGATCATAGAACAGGGCGTTCAGGGTAAAATCCCTGCGCCGCACGTCTTCTTCGATATCGCCAAAGGTGTTGCTCGTGGGACCGTCCTTCATGGAACGGAAGGTGGAAACCTCAAAAATCCGGGGGCCGAAATATACGTGGACAAGGCGGAAGCGGCGGCCGATGATCCGTGAATTACGGAAGATCTTCTTGATCCGCGTGGGGCTCGCCTCGCTGGCAATGTCAAAATCCTTGGGCTTTTTTCCCAGGATAAGATCCCGCACCGCGCCGCCCACAATGTAGGTTTCAAAGCCGAAAGCCTTAAGCCGTTCAACAATGCTGACCGCTTCCGGGTCGACATCGGAAAAATTTATTCCATGCTCGTCCCGGGTATAGACTACCGCTTTTTTGACAGGTTTTCCGTTTTCTTCGGTGGAGTATCGGAAACGCATAATTTTGCGGACTACTCCTTTTGCGCGACGGCAGGCGGGGCGCCGCAGTGCCGCTGTATCCACGAGAGAAGGTTGTCCATAACTTCTTCCCGGTTGGTTTCATTAAGCGTCTCGTGGCGCGCGCCGGGGTAGAGAACAAATTCAAGATCCTTAATCCCCAGGGAACGGTAGGCGTTTACCAGCCCGGTAGGACTCGCGCCCATCTCCCCCACCGGATCGGCGCTGCCGCAGAAAATATAGACGGGAAGATCCCGGCTTATCTTCTCCATAGCCTCCGGCTTGTGGATACGGTTAAGGCCGGCAACGAGATCCCGGTAAAAACCCGTGGAACAAAGGTTCCCGCTGCCGGGATCCTCCACATAGGCGTCGACTTCTTTTTCGTCCCGGGAAATCCAGTCAAAGCTGGTACGGTTAGGTCTGAAGGATCTGTTGTAGGGGCCGTCGGCTATGGCGCGGGCAAGGGACGAACCCCGGCGCGGGCCGAAGACCGCGGCAAGAATCACCATAAGCGGAAGGCCCGCCTTGGTCTTTAAATTACCCGGCCCCCGGGTTCCCGAAAGAATACAGCCCTCAAGGCCTCCGTCGTTTTCGCCGCAGCAGGTTTCGATATAATTCTGCACGATGAAGGAACCCCAGGAATGTCCCAGCAGAAAAAGGGGAATCCCCCTGTACCGTTTCCGCATTTCCCGGTTGATGTTGTATATATCCCTCGTGACCCGTGAAAAGCCGTCTTTGTCCGCGCAATGGCCCAAAAGCCCCCCCCGGCCCGGCGGGTTTACTTTTAAATCGGCCGTTTTTCCGTGCCCCCGCTGGTCCGCGGCCCAAACCACGATACCGGCGGCGGAGAGCTTTTCCGCAAGCCGCTGGTAACGGTGGGCGTGCTCGGCCATGCCGTGTACTATATGCAGCGCGGCCGCGGGCCTGATTTCCCCGTCTTCCGCCGGAAGCCAGCGGTGTAAAAAAAGCCGGGTTCCGTCGTCACTTGTAAACCAGTCGTCTTCTCGAACCATATCCGCATTGTACTCCCTGTGTTGTTGTTCTTGCAATGATGATATAATCTGGCTTTCATGGCAATGGGGGAAATATTCAATTCCGAAATCAGGGGAATAGCCGCGGGGGGCGCCGGAATCGCCCGTCTGGGGAACAGGCCGGTCTTTGTGGAATTGACCGCCCCCGGCGACCGGGCAAACTGCCGGGTCACCGAAGAACACCGGGGCTGGGCCAGGGCGGAACTGCTTGAAATAACCGAAGCCTCGGCCGATCGCCTTGAACCCCTCTGTCCCTTTTACGGCCGCTGCGGGGGCTGTAATCTTCAGCACCTGAAATACGAAGCCCAGCTTGCCGCAAAAAAGGCCCTGCTGTGTGAAGCCTTTGAGCGGATAGGCGGTTTTTCGCCCCCGGCGCCGCTTCTTGTTCCTTCGGAGCCCTGGGAATACCGGAATCGCGTGGAATTTCACCGCCTTGGCGGCGCGGGCTTTGGCTTTAAGGCGCGGAAAAGCGCCGAAATTGTCCCGGTTGCCGACTGCCCCGTGGCCGACCCGGGAATCCGCGCCGTCCTCGGAAAGACCGCCCGGGGGGAAAGGGTTCTGCCCCTTCCGCCGGGGAAGAATCGCTTTGCCGTCTACGCGCGGAAGGGGCTTTTTCTCGGCGAGGGCGGGGCAGGCCGCGGCAAAACCCGGCTGCTGGACAGGGAAATAAGCCTTGACGCCGGGGTCTTTTTCCAGAGCAACGGCGCCATGCTGGAAAAGCTCCTTGCCGATCTTCGGGAACTTGCCTCCGGCGCGGACAGAAACCTCCCGATGGCGGACCTTTTCTGCGGGGTCGGAACCTTTGCGGCCTTTCTCGGCGAACTTTTTCCCCGGGTCGATCTGGTGGAGGAAAACAAAGGCGCCCTGGCCCTGGCAAGGGAAAACCTGCGGGGAAGGCCGGCGGAATTCTTCGCCCTCCGGGACGACGAGTGGAGCGGGCGGGGCGCGCAAACCGCGGAGGCGGCGCGGGCCCGGAGAGCGCCGCGTTTGGTTCCCGCGGCCGGGTATCTCGCGGCCGGACGCTACGGCTTTATCGTGGTTGACCCGCCCCGGCAGGGCCTTTCTC
>JAISAK010000087.1 GCA_031266695.1 Treponema sp. | reverse complement strand
AGGGGCGGGAATCCGCCGTTCCGCGCGGGCCTCAGAGTTATGTCGGTAGATATAGAGACCGATGTCAAAAGCGGCGCCATACGCGCGGTGGGCCTTGCCTGGACCGACAGCCTGGCCGGTGGCGGGGCGGACGGCGCCGCGGGCCGGGCGGCGCTGAACGTCGCGGCCGCGGCGGAGCGGGAAAATGCGGGGAACCGGGCCGCGTCCGGGATGGAAAGCTTTGTGCGGGTTCTGTCCCCGCCGGCGCCTTCCGGCGGATCGTTATGCGTAATATCAGACGGCGCGGGTCAAACGGACGTGGAGCCGTCCGCTGCCTCCGGCGCACCGCGTCTTTTTTTTCATGGCAGTGAAAAATCTCTCCTTGCCTCCTTTATCAATGATCTGCTCCGGATTGATCCCGATGTGTTGACGGGCTGGAATTTTCTGGACTTTGATTTTCCCCGCCTTGCCGAACGCTGCGAATACTTCCGCCTTCCCTTTGAAATCGGGAGATCCCTTGAACCCGCAAAATTTTTCCCCCGGCGGGAGAACCCCGGAGGCGGGTGGTGGGGACGCGGTTCCGCGGCTGCCCTGGTACCGGGCCGGCAGGTGCTGGACGCGCTGCGGATAGTGCGCGCCGGAACCTGGGGCGGGGCGGGGAATTTACGCAGTTCCTGGAGCGATGATGTTTCCACGGGTTTTACGCTGGACGCGGTAGCCCAGACGGTTCTGGGGGAAGGGAAGCTTGTCGGTTCCTTTGGGCCGGAAAAGATCGCCGAGCTGGACAGGCTTTACGCCGGCAACCGGACGCTCTTCGGCGATTACTGCCGCAGGGACGCGGAACTGGTTCTTCGCATCCTTGCGAAAACCGGCCTGTTCCGCCTGACCCTGGAGAGGGCTTCCCTTACCGGGGTAAGCCTTGACAAGGCCTGGACCAGCGTGGCAAGTTTTGAGCGAATTTACGGCATTGAGCTGCGGCGGAAGGGCCTGGCGCCGCCTCCCTTTGTCAAGCGGGAGGTTTCGGGAGCGGCCGGAGGAACTATTCTTGAGCCGGAACCGGGCCTTTTCAGCAATGTCGCGGTTTTCGATTTTCGCAGCCTCTACCCGACCATTATGCGCACTTTTAACATTGATCCGCTTTCCCACGCGCGCGCTTCACCGCCGGATCCCTCCGGAAATATCGTGGCACCTAACGGAGCCGTTTTTTCACGGAACCCGGGGCTTCTCCCCGCCCTTATCGCCGCTTACTTTACCGCCCGCCGCGCCGCCCTTGACGCGGGGGATTCCGTTGCCGCCCAGGTAGATCAAATTTAGCTGAACAGTTTTTACGGTGTCCTTGGAACCGGGGCCTGCCGCTACGGCAGGACGGAACTTGCCGGTTCCATTACATCCTTTGCGCGGAAGTGGCTGCTTTTTTCCCGGGACTGGTTTGTTCAAAAGGGATTTTCCGTGCTTTACGGCGATACCGATTCCCTTTTTGTGGAGACCCGCTTTGACGACAATGCGGGTTACGGAGACTTTGCGGAACGATGCGGCGCCCTGGCCGGGGAATTAAACAATTTCATCGCGGAAAAAATATGGGAAGAATACCGGCTTGAATCGTTTCTTGAGCTTCGGTTTGAAAAACCCTACCGGCGCTTTCTGATTCCGCCGCTGCGGGGATTCCGGGAGGAAGGAGAAAACCGCGGAAGGGCGAAAGGTTACGGCGCTTACGTGATAAGCCCGCCGGGAGAGGACGGTATCCCCACAATGATTGTGGAAGTAAAAGGCATGGAGGCGGTACGAAGCGATTCTACGCCCCTGGCCCGGCGGCTGCAGCTTGAACTGCTGGAATTGGTTTTTTCGGGCGGGGGAGAGGAAGACCTGCGCAGGCGCGTCGCGGAGATATTGAAGGAACTGCAGGACGGAAAACTTGACGGAGAACTGGCATACAGGAAACGCCTGTCCCGGCCTCCCGAGACCTATACTTCATCTACGCCTCCGCAGGTAAAGGCGGCGCGCGCCCTCGGCTGGAAAGGCCGCAGGGGTACCGTGGAGTATGTTTGGACAGTAAACGGAGCGGAGCCCTGCACTGACGAAAGCAGGCGGCCTCTTCCCCACGCCCCGCCGGACTATGATCACTATACCCTTTCCCAGGTGTTCCCGGTAGCCTACTCCATAGCTTTGGCAGCCCGTTGGGACGCGGAATATTTTAATCCCAGGGGCAGGGGCCGCCGTACCACCGGAGCGGGTGAAGAGCAGATGGAGCTGGGGTTCTAGCAGCCCGTTGCAGGAGAGTGCGACGGCTGCTAACCCTGCGATTCCCAGCCCAGCTCACGGGAAGCCCTAAGGCTGATTTCCTTGAGAAAAGAAATAATTTTACCGGTTTTCTGTTTATCCAGTCTTGAAACGGGAGCGGAAATACTGATACCGGCTGCGACATGGTTTTGAAAATTTTTAACCGGAACCGCTATACAACAGACACCCTCTTCACATTCTTCCCTGTCAAGGGCATAGCCGGATTTCTTTACCCAGGCAATTTCCTTTTTTAGCGAATCGAGATCGGTAATGGTATGTTTAGTGTATCTGGGAAAGCCGAATTTTCTTTCCAGCTCTTTCAATCGTTCCTCGGAATAATTAAGCAAATGGAGCTTGCCTACGCCGGTGGCGTGCATGGGGGCAATGTGCCCTATACGGTGGAGAGTTTGAAGCGTCCGGCCGGGACCTTCTTCGGTGGCTATATACAGCATCTGCATATTCTGTTCAATGCAGAGAGACGCGGATTCATCAAAGGCCGCCGCCGCCTCTTTGATATACTTAACCAGGGAATCCTGAAACGAAAATCCGCTGCCGACTCTATTCCCCATGTCCGCAAGTTTCAGGGTAAGGTAATAACAGGAACTGCCGGGATCCTGAATGATATAGCCAAAATCAATAAAGGTATTAAGGAAGCGCAAAATTGTACTTTGGGGCATCTTAAGGCTTTTGGCAATATCCTGAAGCCGTGCGGGGGTTTTGATTTTAGTCATTCCCTCCAGAATTTGAAGCGCTTTGCCGAGGGACTGATTTTTTTTAACACCTTCGCTGGGCGGTTTTTTGTCTCTTGCTTGCATATTTTACCTGATTTGATAGCCATATTATATCAGAAAGTAAATAAAGCGTAAAGGTGTCTTTTTTGACTGGTGTCAGAAAAAAAATTAAAATAATTAAAAAAAATCATTGACATATAGATTATTCAATGATATTGTATTAAAATATAATTCTAACTATTAGAATACGTTAAATCTGAGGCTAAAGATGTTGAGTGAATATGGATCTGTTATTATTAAAGCCACAGCACTCCCTGTTGTAGAGGATGTGGATGTTGTTGTATGTGGTGGTGGCCCTTCGGGACTATCGGCAGCTATTAATTCCGCAAGAAAAGGTGTCAAGACCTTATTAATTGAAAGGGCTGG
>JAISAK010000344.1 GCA_031266695.1 Treponema sp. | reverse complement strand
GCCTGGAGGGTTTTACCCAGTCCCATTTCATCCGCGTTGATTGCGGCATCGCGGAAAAGGATAAACTCAACACCCTCCTTCTGATAGGGGAAAAGATTAATTTTGATTTCGGAATAATCCGGCGTAGTTTTTCTGCGCAAGTCCGCAAGCATCAGGTCTTCGTAACATTTTTCAACCTTTTCCCGGACTTCGGGGCGAATACGAATACTATCGTACTGCGCCGCTTCTTCTATGAATTGCAGGAATGACTTCACTCCCGATTCTTCAATCACCCTTCCGGCCTTGAAATACCGGTTAATCAGCTTCCCTTCTTCCGGCGGCAATTCTTCCGGATAAAAATAACTGATCGTATAATCGTTCAGGGGATCACAGTAGACTTCAATAAACGGAAACTTTTTATCCAATTTATTGTAAAGTTTTTTATCCGCCTTGAGCTTTTCAAAGGCGTACATGATATGTTTAGTGGTACCGAGTTTATTATACGCGGCATCCGCACTGTTACTGTAACCTGTTTCATTGTCAAAATCCCGGAGGAAAATGATGTACTTCGTTCCGGTTTCGTTGAAGAGGATATGATCGCCGTAAATATTCGACGCCCATTCAATACGGTAATCCGCTTTGTCCGCTTTGACCCGGCGTTCTTCCACAACCCGCTGGATCATCCCCTGGCGGCTGTACTTTTTGCTGTCTCCCCTTTCTTTAGGATCCAACTGCCGCAGTTCGTGATCGTACTGCAGGAGGCAGGCATAGCCGCAGGGATCCCACATTTCAGCGGTTTTATGATCGGCGTGTTTCGGCGGTTTTTTTACCGGCAGGTATACTACCGATGCGATTTTTCCATCGCCGTCCAGATAAAAATTATACTTTAACGGTTTCTCAGGCTTCTTTTTTTCATCATCCGCCGGGACAATCATAAATTCGATCGCCAGGGGAGATTGAGAGAGAATAACGCACCGTTCATCCTGATACAGGCGCTCTCCCTCTTTTTGTATGGCAGCGGGAATCTTTTTAGCAAACTCTGCCAAAAAATTACGACCCATCACCGCTATTACCTTTCACCGTAGTTCTGTTCAATTTACCCTGCCTTTTCCGCTTCCGCCCCTATTCCGGGCTTGAAACGGCCCGAACCTTACGCGCCCGGCGCGGCTTTTTACTCCCCGCGCGATTATCAGCGCCGCCCCCGCGCCCAGAAACGCTCCCAGGATGTCCGCAAGCCAATCCCAGAAATTACAGTCCCGGCCCGGAACAAAATACTGGTGAATTTCATCAACGGCGCCATAAGCGGAAACGGCCAGGGCTGTACATAACAGAACCGTAAAGGCCCTGCGTTTCCATATTTTCCGGGAGGTCCAAAGCGCCGCGGCGCCGGCCAGCACGGCATAAGCCAAAAGATGCTGCGCTTTATCGAAGCCAAAAATCCCTTTCGGTTTGGGTAATACGCTCTGGGATGAAAGAAACCAGATCAAACCCATGATAAATAAAGCAGGAAGCTTTAAAAGTAAAGGATGAATATTTTTTCCGTTCAGGATAAATTTATACCCATAAAAAATTCAAGGCTGTTTCAAAAACCATCGCCCGCCCCGGTAGTCCGGCAGGGCAGTCCGATAGGGTAGTCCGACAGGACTAAGGTTTTTAAAACTTATTATACATAATCCGGCCGCCGCCGAAACAGGCTTGCCAGACTTCGCTTTTCCGGAAACCAAAAAAGTTTCCGTCAGCTTTATCCCGGGCTTTATGCCCGTCAATTCTAAAACATATCACAGTTTTTTCCCTTGTTCAACATTCCAACAGGAAAGTTGTTCAAAATTTGAACAAACTTTCCGGGAGCGGGGAAACAAGTTTATAGTGATATTTTTAGCCTTACATCTTTTTTACATTAGGTTTGCTTTCACCGGGGAATTCCAGTATAAAGCTAATTATGGAGTATAATTCTTATTATGCCAATTGCCTTCTTTGCCCCCGGCGCTGCGGAGCAAACCGGCTCGGCAAAGTGAACGATACGGCCGGCAGCCCCGGCTTCTGCGGGGAAAACGCCGGGCTTCGCCTTGCCTCCGCGTCCGTTCACCGGGGCGAGGAGCCGCCCATTACCGGTTCGGGCGGATCGGGCGCGATCTTTGTAAGCGGCTGTAATCTGGGCTGCGTGTTTTGCCAAAATCATCAGATTTCGCGGAGAGGGATGGGCCGGGCCGTAAGCCCCGCCGAATTTGCGGAAATATGCCTTGCCCTGCAAAACCGGGGCGCCGGGAACATTAACATTGTTACCGGAAGCCACGCCGTTCCCGCCATAGCCAAAGGCCTCGACGCCGCCCGAATCGCCGGACTCCGCATACCGGCTTTGTGGAATACTTCCGCCTATGAAAGCGCAGAGGCCCTTGAACTGCTCCGGAGCCGGATCGACATGTATCTGCCGGATCTGAAAACCCTGGACAAGGGTCTGGCCGGCCGTTTTTTTCGCGCTCCCGGCTACCCCGAAGCCGCCGCCGCCGCAATCCTCAAAATGATGGAATACCGGCCGGGGCAGGTTATAATCCGCCATTTGCTGCTGCCCGGCTGCCTCGAGTCCACCCGGGAAGTTCTGCGCTGGTTTGCGAAAAACAGCCGGGGACGCGCCCTTTTTTCGCTGATGACTCAATACACGCCGGTTGAAAGCCCGGTTTTGGACAAAAGCCCGGATCCTCCCGCGCGTTTTGTAAGCAAAAAGGAATATGAAACCGCCGTCGGCTGGCTTGAAGAATTTGGCATAGAAGACGGCTTTTGCCAGGAACTTGTAACGGATTCAGGCTGGCTGCCGGATTTCAACCGGGCCAATCCTTTTTCATCGGAGCTTTCCACGCCGGTTTGGCACTGGCTGGAGGGTTTTATCCCCTAAAAGAGCTTATACCCCAAGCATTACGAATGAAAAGAATATCTGCCACAGCGGGAGACGCCCAAAGCCGCCATTCACTTGCCTGTAGAATCCGCCTTCGCAGCCCTCGAACCGAAGGTTCGAAACCAGAGGTTTGAAGTCTGCTTCGGCAGGGAATTCCAGAGTCGTTCATGGCGGCTTTGGGCGTCTCCCGCTGTGGCAACCGTTGGTTTCATTTGTACCGCCTGGGTATAAGCTCTTACCTTGTATATATTTTACGCGGACTTTAAAAAGCGCCGGAAATAAAGTATACTTAGTTTAATGTATACAAGGGAAATCCGGACCCCAAGGGCTTCCCCCATTGAAGACGGAAAACCTCTGCAGGGAACCTGGGACCGGGCCTTTGACGAGGTTGACCTTCTTGATATACGCCGGCCTTATCGGGTTCCTCTTCCGCGCTGGATAAGGAACAACCGGATCAAGGAATGGGAATATTTCAGTATCCGGAACAAGCGTTTTTTTATTGAAGCCCTTCTGGGGAATATAAAACTCTGCCGGACAGCTCAGGTTTTTCTGCACGATCAGGAAAACGGCAGACACTTCACCTTCCGAAAAATAATACCGGGCGGCGGCTGGAGGCTGCCCCGTTCCCTGGACAATGCCTCCGTGGACAGCCGCTCCTACGGCTTTTTTTTCCGTATTCACAGCTGGCTTGACGCGGATACCATCAGGCTGGATCTGAATATAGAAGCCGCCCGCGGAAGGCCGGCTTTTACCGCCCATGCGGAGTACGATATGAGCAGCGCCGTGGTCACGCCTATGGCGGTATCCCTGGGTTTTACGGAACAGCGGCCGCTCTATGCCTTTAAGGCGCTGACGGCGGTACGGGGGGATATTGTTTTTGAGGGAAAACATATCAGCCTTGACCCGGAGCAGTGCAGCGGAATTTTCTGCGATTGCAAGGGGTTTTTCCCTTACCGCCTGCGGGAGACTCTGTGCAGCGGCATGGATTTTGACGGTGAAGGCCGGCGTTTCGGCTTTCATATAGTGGAAAATCAGACCAGGGAAACTCACCGGAACAATGAAAACGCTCTTTGGGTTAAGGGCCGTTTAAGCCCCCTGCCCCCGGTACGGATTACCATGCCGGGAGGAAGCGAATCGGACTGGATTATACAGGATGTGGAGGGTATGGTTGATCTGGTATTTACGCCTAAGGAGCAGCACAAAGAAGACGCCAATCTTTTTATAACAAGAGCCGAATTTGATATGCCGATGGGCTATTATAATGGTATGCTGGTTAGTACCGACGGAGAACAGATCCAGGTGCGAAACCTTTGGGGAAGGGGAAAGAAAATTTATCTGCGGGTATAAGTATGGCAAAAAAAACCAAGGCAATCTATGCGCCCGGTGAACTTGATCGGGTACGGGGACATTTAGGAAACCTTGACACCCAGGAAGCAAAAAGAATGGCCCGGATTCTTGGGGGCGAAGTCGGTTATGAGCGGAACAAAAAAGAAGAGCCCGGAAAGAACAGGCCCGCGCAAAAAACCAGGCGGGAAACAGTGGAACTGCGCGTCAAGGGACGCGGCAATTCCGGCAAAAGCAGCCCCCGCCGCGTGGTAGAGGTTGCAAGCCTCGACGATGTTGACGAAAAAAGCCTTAAAAAGGCAATTCCCCGGGCCGGGCCGGGCGACCCTGCGGACGATCCCTCGGTACAGCTAAGAACGCCCTATTTTGAGCGCTTAAAAATGGACCGTTACGCGGCGCAGCCCGAATTCGATATAAAAAACAGCACCCAGGCCATGTTCGCCCTGTTTTCCTTTTTGGGTGAATCGCCGGACTATGTGAATCCCCGTTTTGTGAACAAGCGGATGAACGAATACTATCGGCGTATTGAAAAACTTGTAACCACAACAAGGGCTCTTTTCCCCCGGAACAATATGAAGCGCAGTGAACAGATGAAAAAAACGTCTCCCTTTGTCTTTTCTGTTTTGGATACAATCCGCTACTGGAATATTGAGCGAATCACCACGGATATGGCGAAGATCCAGTCCCACCCGCGCACGGCGAAGGTTTCCGAATTTGCCGATATCCTCAGGGCTATCTATAAACCTCTTTTCATTCTGGAACGGCTGGATCCGGATATACATATCAAAGGCGCGTACAAACTGCTCTATAAAATACTGTCCCTTGAAAATCCCATAAGCGCAAAGGAAAAATACCAGGGCCTTATACGAATTGCCCTTGTTTCCTTCAACGATGTCCGCAAGGATATTCATTACCTTCTGTATCCCCTGCTGATGAAGCTGCTTTCCGACAGATGGCTTCCGTATGATCGTTTTTTTATTGACCGCCGAAACCGTTATTTGGCCTTTCTCAACGTTACCGAGAATGATTGTATTAACGCTATAGAAATGAATGTCCAGCAGGCGGAAAATGCCGGCACGGAAGCGCTTCGGGAGGATGTAGAAAAAGAAGAAGCCGAAGCGGCGGCGGAGCAGGGTACGGAAGACGAAGACCCCAACGATCCCGAAGTAATTAAGCGAAAAGCCAGGGAATCCGAGCAGAAATCGCTGGACAGGGGGCTTTCAACCCTGGAAATTCTTTTCCCAAAGGCCGGCTGGGACCGGCTAAAAACATACCCCGATCTGTATCCTTATTTTACCGATATCTTCGGCCTGAAAAGGGGATACGACCTTATCGCGCCCACCGATCCCCTGCAGCAGACGGCTATTCTGATGCGTATTGTAGGCGAATTCTGCTTTGCCCTTCGCTATGTCAGCTTTGGAACAATTGCCGGATCGGATGGGAATGCCGTCAGGGTAGATGATTATCTTGGCAGTATTATCAACAATTGGCAGAAATATATTGATGAAAGCTTTAATAAAGAGTACCTTCCGCGGCTGACCGAATACTGTCGTATTCTGGAAAATGCCGCCGAATCAAAAACTTCCGTTTACGCAAAGCGCTGCCTGAATGAACTCCACTGGCTTAAACGGCTTTATTTTCTCCCCTATTACAAGTTTGAATCCATCGGGCCGCCGCCTTTCCAAAAAGGGGATATCACCGCTATTTACCCGGAGGTACGCCTTTTCCGCAAGTACCTTACCGCGGTAGCCGTGGGCATTGAACAGGGCAACCGCCTGGGCGGCGCCGAAAAGCAGGCTCCCTGTGACGGAATCGACAATCCCTGGGAGCCCTACAATTTTGAAGTGCCTAACCCGGCTTCCATGCGGCTTGACGCTATTCTTTCCCCGAAAAAAAGAAATAACGCTTCCCTGATTTTCTTTACCCTGTCGGTGATAATCGTACTGGATCACCTGGTTAACAACGAATCAAGCTGGGCCTATGAAGGCCGCCCGGGGCCTTTGTTCCGCAGTGTTAACAGGGACGGAGTTGTGCCGCTTTCGGGGGTTGAAAACAAAATTGACGCCGATTTTATTTTCAAACAGACGCTGAAACAGCGGGAAAAGGATCGCCCCGATCCGGCGGGCTGAATTTCGGATGCTGAATTTCAGATTCGGTTGGTTTTTGAACAGCTTTTACAACTGAGGCTGTTCCAGATTTCCGATTCGCCTGCGGGCTTCTTCAATACTAATGCCTTTACGCCTTGCCCAGTCGTGAACCTGATCCTCCGCTATCTGGCCGATACCGAAATAA
This sequence comes from Treponema sp., assembly GCA_031266695.1. GTDB lineage: Bacteria > Spirochaetota > Spirochaetia > Treponematales > Breznakiellaceae > JAISAK01. Next base: position 1,682 of record JAISAK010000344.1, on the reverse strand, counting down.
TAGGAAAAAGGATTCGCGATGAACATACCGCAGGAGGAAGCGGCCGGGATCATCATCGAGGAAGAAGAAAGCTCCACGCCGCAGCGCCCGCGCGCTTCAAGCGCTTCAAAGGCGATTTGCTTGTCGCCATGATCGGGGCTGATGGGATAACCGAAAGCCGGACGAATACCGGCATATTTCTCCTTGAAAATATCTTCAACGGAAAGATTCTCGTCAGGGGAATAGCCCCACCATTCACGGCGGAGACGAAGATGAATTTCTTCGGTAAAAGCTTCGGCAAGAGTGTTTGCCAGGGTAGCCAGGATTATGGCGTTGTAATCGTCATTAAGGGCCTGGTATTCATTGACGGCTTCGCGGAGGCCGAACCCGGCGCTGAGGGCAAACAGGCCAAGATAATCGACAGGCCCGGCATTGCCGGATTGAGTACCGCCGCCGGCCGGGGCGATAAAATCCGACAGACAGGCGTTAAAAGCGCCGCAGCGCTTCTTTTCCTGACTGCGAAGAAAGCAAAACCGGGCAATTTCGGTATTTGTATCCCCAGGATTGTACAGCGCGACATCGTCGCCAAAAGAAGCGGCCGGGAAAATTCCGATAACGCCGCGGAGTTTCAAGAGACCCTTATTTTTGATCAGGCCAAGAATAGCCTGGGCGTCCTCCAAAAGTTTCTGCTGCAAGGCATAGAAAGTTTTTTTTTCCTCGGCGGCGGCAAAAGCTCTTGGGTAGGTTTTATCCGCCAGTTCCCAGGTTCGAAAATAAGTATTCCAATCAATATAGGGAATAACCCGATCCACCGGATAATCATTCAGTTCAATAATGCCGGCCATTTTAGATTTTATCGGTATGTAAGATACCAATGGTATCTTATTGACCCTTGCTGTTTCAAGGGGAAGTATTTCCATACGGGAATAAATCTCCTTATGCCGGCCGGCGGCTTTCAGGTATTTTTCCTCCATGTTTTCCAGGAACCGGGGTTTTTCCTCATCTGAAATAAGGGCTCGAACCGTTTCGGCCGCTGTCGCGGCATCGGGAACGTATATCACGGGGCCTGAATACTCCGGCGCAATTCTAAGGCTTGTATGGGCAAGACTTGCGGCCGCCCCGCCGATAAGCAGGGGTATCTGCATCTTTCGCTTTTCCATCTCCCCGGCGACTATCACCATTTCATCAAGAGAAGGAGAAATAAGCCCCGAAAGGCCTATCATACTGACTTTTTGCTTTTCCGCGGCTTCCAAAATCTGTTCCGCCGGGATCATAACCCCCAAATCTATAACATCGTAGCCGTTACAGCCCAAAACCACGCCGACAATGCCCTTTCCAATGTCGTGAACATCCCCTTTTACCGTCGCAAGAAGGATTTTCGGGCCCCTTGAAGCGGTTTTTCCTTCCTGGATATAGGGTTCCAGAGCGGCAACGGCTTTTTTCATCACCCGGGCGCTTCGAATTACCTGGGGAAGGTACATTTTCCCCTTGCCGAAGAGTTCCCCGACCTTTTTCATGCCCTCCATTAGAGGCCCTTCAACAATTTCCAGGGGATCTTTGCGGTTTTTTTGAAGCTCAAGAACGTCCGCCTCAATATAGTCGTCAAGGCCCTTTACCATAGCGTGAAGTATGCGGGCGTCTATATCAAACTTACGCCAATCCGCCGTATTTGTTTCGCCGCCGCCTTTTGCGTCTCTTTTGCC
>JAISAK010000148.1 GCA_031266695.1 Treponema sp. | reverse complement strand
GTTGTTTGAAACAACAGCTCCGGCAGAGCCGTTTCGAAATCAATTGACCGTGCGCTAACACGCACTTTTTGAAACCTCAATATCTGATTTTACTATTGTTAGTCCCGGATGTCAATATGACAATTCTCAGCATAATGTCAACGAATCATACCCCCAGGCTTGCCTGACTCTTTTTACCCGGGCTTCCCCGCCCTTAGCAGCATCACGTCCCCAAAGCCGAAGCGTTTGGCTAATTTGTCCGCGGCGCGTTTAAGCGGCGGAGGGGCAAGGCCGGCCGCAAGCCCTCCCCAGGTGTAGACGCCCTCAAGGGTAAAGCCCGCTTCGGCGAGCAGCACGGAAAGGGTTTTAACCGAAAAAAGATAAAGATGATCGAAGATGGCCGATCTCCAGCGGCCCCGGAACAGTCTTGCCTGAAAACCCGCGATATTCGGGGTGCTGACAAAAAAGCGCCCCCCGGGACGCAGGACGCGGTACACTTCCTTCACAAAATCCGAGGGAGCGTTGAGATGTTCGATGAGGTGGGACGCAAGCACCGCGTCAAAGAAGCCTCCGGGAAAGCGGTTCTCCTCAAGGGGAAGGCTTCGCACGTCAAGGCCGCGTCTCTCGCGGGCGTATTCGGCGGCGGGAGAAATCTCAACGCCCCTTGCGTCCCAGCCCCGTTCTCTCAGGTGAAGGAGCAGGGCTCCGGCGGCGCAGCCTATATCCATAATCCGGGGCCTTCCGCCGTTTTCCGCGGCTTTTGCCATCAGCCCTTTTTCTAGCTCGTCAAAACGCGCGTCCTTCAGCGCAAGCCGCTGAAGCCTTAAAAAGCTGTCCTCGTTTGCCAGTTCGTAGGAAAGGTACTCGCCGCCGTGGCCCTCCCGGTAGCGGCGCGCCACCGCGGCCGCTTCCGGCTGGGGGTTCCTCTGCACAAGACCGCAGCCGGCGCAGCGGACATAGGAAAACCCCTCGCATTCCAGGGCCGGCCTGAAATCGCCCCCGCCGCAGAGGGCGCAGGGAATGATCCGGCTTTCTTCATTCGTGACCGGGGTTGACCATGTTTTTATTGCCGTGTTTTTACCGCCCCTTTCCGGCTCATTCGACAAGTATGCGGAAAACAACGCTCCGGGAATTGCCCGCGATGTCCTGCACAACAATTTCAAGGTTCGCCTGTCCCCGGGTAAAAGGCACTTTGCCGACTTCAAAGGCGGGGAAGGGGGCGTAGACCTGTTTCGCGGGTACCAGGCCGTTACGGTACGCCATAAGCGCCCCGTCGCGGGTGGAAAAAGTTTCAAAATTCAAAGAACTGATTTCTATGCCGTTTACGGAACAGCTAATCCGGTGAGGGGCAAGGGCGCTTTCCCCCGGATTAAGCCTTGTGTCCGCGGCGGCGACGGATACCGTGTAAACACCCTGGCTGAGATACCTGGTTCCGCCCGGATCAATAAGCTGCCCCCCGGCGTTTTCCAGCCTTACGGAAAGGATTGCGGGCGGCCTTGTATCGGGAAGGGGGGTGATGATCGTGGAAGGATTCACCCAGCGCCGTTCGCGCCGGTCAAAGAGGGTAAAATAAACCCCTCCCTTCGCCGACCAGCCCGAAACACCCGCCGCGGCGATGGCTTCGCCGCGCTCAACGCGAAAAGCGCCGGCCCTTCCGCCGGATTCGCCTTTCCCGGTTTTCCCGCCGGAATTTTCATCATAGCGGCTGTAAACGCTGACGAGGCCGTCGTCGTGATCCACGGCCGTCCAGGCGCCGAGAGGGGAGGGGAGGCGCGAAGCCGTATCCCCGCCGGTACGGAAAAATATCACCTCTCCGCCTTCCGCCGCGAGAACGGGCGCCTCGGTCTCAAAGACGTTTCCGAGGACCGGCTTTCCCCCGTTGTTCCAGCCGAAATTCCGGCTTAAGGCCCCTTCCCGAACCGGCCAGTCCATGGCGTAAAGCCGGCCCGTCCCCGGAAGGATAAGGAAAGTGATTGACAGGGCGAACGCGAATACCCGCAGGTTTTTCATTTTTTCTCCAATTCAAAAGATGAGAGGACGCCCCCCCCTCCGATATAGATCCGCGGCCCGGCTCTGCCGAGAAAGACGCCGGCGCTTTTGAAGGGCGCTTCCATAACTATTTTTCGGGGTAATCTTATGCCGATAAGCTTTTTTTGATTCTCCTGCCGGGAAGTGACGACAAAGAGGAACCCGTCTCCGCCGGAAGGATCAAGCGCCGCCACTTCATCGTCAAGGGGAATTTTTATCCCCCTCCGGGAACCCAGATCGCAGAGGCCGATTCCGCCTTCCCTTTCAAAAACAATCCACCGATCCCTGTCGATAAAGGAAATACGCACCGCCCTCCGAAAGCCGTCTTCAAGCAGCTCGTGATAAACAACCTTGTATTCCCCCGGGTCGTTTCCGAATTTTTCAAGAAGAAGGAATCGCTGATCGTCGACGCCGGAAATTACCCCAAACCGCGAACCGTCCCGGGAAAAGGCGCAGCCCAGAATAACGGAATACCGCGAACCGCCGGGTTCAAACGTGTAGATCTGCTTTCCCCCCGAATCAATCACTTCCACCACGCCGTCCAGGGATCCGGTCAGAACCAGGCCGGCCGCGGCGTCTACGCAGGTAAGGGGCGCGGCGAATTCATAGGTCCAAAGGATATTGCCGGCGGCGTCGGCTTCCGAAAGGGAATTCTGCTCGTCCCCCACAAGAAAGATTCGCCCGTCAAGAAACAGCGGGTAGCCCCGGCTTCCCGCGATACTGCCCGCCGGCTCGTCCCGGTTGTCGCGGATTTCGATGAGTTCCGGCTCCGCCCCGTATTCCGCCCATAAATTTTCGGAAAGGGAGACATAGCCTTTTCTGATCCGGTTGATGGAAAATTGCCCCTCCGGGTTTACAAAGCCGTAATGATTTCCCAGGGTGAAGGGGATGAGGACGTCCGGCAAAGCGGCGCCGGGAGTTTCCGCGCCGAAGGCCGGGGTCTCGCTGCTGGCGTTTATTGTTACCTGGTAATCAGTTTCAAGGGAGCTGATCCAGCGGGCGGCGAGGATCGTTTCAACAGGTATGGGCCGGGCCACGGCAAAAAAGTACAGGACAAATAACAAAAAACCGGCGATAAGCCAGACTTTCTTTTTTTCCTTTGCCACCGAACACCTCTTTTTTTTGAAATCACTTGAGCTTGTTCCAAAACTCGGTTAGTTTTGAAACAAGCTCTTGGAAAAACCGGTCAAATCGGACTAAAGTCCGGCACGGTTTTTCCCCTAATCTAAGGAAGCTGTTCCAAAAACTGAAGTTTTGGAACAGCCTCACTTCTGTAATATATTATAAGAAAACGGAGGCGTTTATGGCTAGTAAGGAACAAATGGACGCGCTTTTTGCGGAAGCCCGCCGGGCCGCGGATTTCGCTTACGCTCCTTATTCGAAATTCCGGGTCGGGGCCGCCCTGCTCGGCGCCGACGGAACCGTGTATTCGGGCTGCAACGTGGAAAACCGTTCCTTCGGCCTTACCGTCTGCGCGGAACGGAACGCGGCGCTTCAGGGGGTCGCGAAGGGCTGCCGTTCCTTTACCGCCCTGGCTATTTCCACCCCGGATTCCGAAGAACCGGTCGGGCCCTGCGGCGCCTGCCGGCAGGTTTTAAGTGAATTTATGGAAGCGGCCGCGGCGGTTTGTTTCGGCGGTTCCGGCCCCCGGGTGAACGTTACTATGGGCGATCTTTTACCCTACGATTCCCTGCACGATCTTTCCACGAAGAACAATTAGCAGAGAGAAAAGAGCAGAGAGCAAAGAGAAAAGGAAGAAATTTAACCACGAAGTCGAAGAAGGAAGAAAAAAACCACAGAGTACACGGAGTAACACGGAGGGAAGAAGGATTTGGAACAAAAACTCTGTGAAACTCCGTGCCCTCTGTGGTTGATCTTAAAAAAGTATGGACTTTGCCTTCTTTTATTCGCCGTGGGGGTTTAATACCCCGTCCTTTAGGCTAAACTTGACCCACAGAATTTTTTAACCACGAAGTCGAAAAAGTCGAAAAAGTTTTCATTCAAATTACTCAAAACTTGAGCCGCTTTAGCTATTCTCTCTTGGAAATTTGGTACATCTGGCGCCTTTTTCCCTTCCTTCTTTTATTTTTTCGCCTTATTCGACTTTGCGGTAAATTCTTCCCTTTGCTCCTTGTTACCTGTTCTTTGCTGCCCGCTGCCTGATCTTTGCTCCGGTTCACAAAAAAACACAAATTTAATCTGAAATATGCAAAAAATCTATTCCTTATTTCTTTAAAATAGAATAAAATTAAGAAGATTTTTCAAAATATCGAATTTTGAAAGGATCTCCGAATTTTTTTAATTTTCAAGGGGGAAAAATGAAATCCAAGAGAATTGTTGAACTAGTCGCGGCTGCCGTGCTGCTGGTGTTTTTACTGGCGGCATGCAACAGGACAAGCGGAGCGTCATCGTCGTCGTCGGCGCCGGCTGCCCTGACCAAGCTGACCATCTGCGGTACCAACGGACTTGGCGATACCCAGTCAATGGCGCACGAGGAATTTGCCAAACGCCTCAACGCTCTGGGCGGGTGGGACGCCGTAGCGAAGGTTTCTTCCGAAATGGGAAGCACCGACGACGTAACCGAGCAGGCCCTGGACGGCTCTCCGGTTGTCGCCGCTTCCGATCCTTCGCGCCTGGCCTCGTATGTGCCCGAGTTCGGCATCCTTATGATGCCCTTCCTTCTGAGCGATTATTCCCAGCTGGATAATCTCATGGATACGCCCCTTTATAAGGAATGGACCCAAAAGCTCAGGGATCAGGGCCTCGTACTGCTGACCAACAACTGCCTTACCGGCTGGCGGAACTGGGTAACCAACAAGCCCGTCAGGGTACCGGCGGATTTGAGGGGATTGAAGATTCGCACTATGGGGAATCCCATCGCCGTCAAT
>JAISAK010000078.1 GCA_031266695.1 Treponema sp. | reverse complement strand
CGCGTCCCGGTTGATCTTAAAGAAAAGGCTTTCTTTTATTTTATAGCCGGGAAAAAGATAGGTACCCCAGGTAAGGACCAGATCCTCCAGGAGAGCCCAGAAGCTTTGTCCGTTTCCGGCGGGGGGGAGCAGAATTATCCTGTCCAAAATCCGGGGGATTCTGATTACGGAGATGTCCCCGTCTGACTCCGGGGAAGGGCCGGATTCAGCCGGGGCTTCCAGAAGAAAGGCCGCGTGTATACGGAGGCTTTCAATAGCCGGGAAGGGATCTTCTTCCCTGGCTCTGAGGGGGGTAAGAAGGGGATAAATTTCCCGGGCAAAGAAGGACTCAAGGTACTCCCGCTGGGCGCCGGTCCAGCTTTCGGGCCGGACCATGGGGAAGTTCCCCGCCGCCAGGGCCGGAAAGACTTCCTCTTTAAGGGCCTTATACTGGCTTGAAAATATCGCCCGGGCCTTGGCGGCGATCTTTTTGAGGTCCCCCTCGGGACTCAAACCCGCCGCGTCGGCCCCGGCCCCGGCCCGGCGGGCGCGTTTTATCGCCGCCACCCGGACCATAAAAAATTCGTCAAAATTGGAAGAAACGATAGAAAGAAACCTGAGCCGGTCCAGGGGGGGCCGATCTTTTCTCAGCCCTTCCTCAAGGACCCGTTCGTTAAAATCCATCCATGAGAGCTCCCGGTTAAAAAAGCGCGGAACGCCGCCTTCGGGGGGAGGAATTGTACTGCCGGAAAAACCGCCGTCCTTTGTCATGGTCTTAACTTAGTATCACCTTGTATCCAAATACATCCTGAAACAAACCGGCCTTTTCTTCCAGCCCCATGAGTTCCAGGGAAAGATCCCGGCTATCCCCCGTATGGAGCGCCACGGTCTCACTTTTGCGTTCCACTTTTATCGTTTTTATCCGCTGGGAATGTCCCCCGTCCAGGGCGTCGGCGACCCTGAGTATCGAAGCCATCTTCAACACCAGGATGCGGCCTTCCCGTTCCAGGGCGATGTAGTCTATATCTGTAGGAGAAGGCGGATCGCCCCGGTGGTAGCGGATCACGTTGCTGATGATGTCGATCTCTTCCCGGTGGAGGCCGAAGATCTCCGAATTGACGACAATATACTGGCCGTGGAGCTGGTGCCCCGAGGCCCGGACAAACATACCTATATCGTGGAGCAACGCCGCCACTTCAAGCATCATCCGTTCCCGTCTTGTCATGCCGTGTTCCCTGGACAGGGCATCAAAAAGCACCATACAGAGATTTGCCACATGGCGGTTGTGGGGCTCGTCGAAATGGTATTTACGCCCCAGGTTTACCGCCGAAGCGATGATCTGGGAAAAGAATTCTTCCTGAAGATACGGATCGATCCCCTGGGCCATATCGATGAGGAGCCCTTCCCGGAGGGAGGTGAGGGGAACTATTACCTGGGCGGCGGAAGTACGTTCCAGAAACAGCTTACACACCAGTACCCCGGAAACAAACCCTTCGGCTTCGGCAAAGGAAATTTTAAGTTTTTGCATACATTCATCGATGGAATAATTCTGGATTTCTCCGGCAAAGTCGATAAAATTTTGCCGGGAAACGAGCCGGCAATGCTCGTTGAGTTCCGTTCCCACCTGGAACGAGGCAAGCCTTGCATCGTTCCCGGCCATCACAAAGACCCGGACATGGGCCAATTCCAGTTCGGAACTTAAAAGCTCCGAGGTGTTCCTGATATTTTCACTAAGGTAGCGTTCCTGGACCCTGGCGATTCCGGTTTTCAGGACTTGCCCGATCAAGATAGTCCCCAGCTTGAGGCTGTGCGCCGCTACCAGACGGCCCCGGCGCAGCAGCATGATCTCGGTAGAACCGCCGCCCACTTCGATGATCATGGAATTGGCCCGCCAAAAAAGGGGCACATCGTTTTTAAGCGCAAAACGTACCGCCAGATACATAAGGCGGTTTTCTTCTATACCTTCAACAATAGAAAGGCCGAATCCTGTCTCCCTCCTCACCCGGTCCACAAATATATCCCGGTTCCTGGCAACCCGGAGGGCGCTGGTTGCGATACTATGGACATCTTCATCGGCAATACCCCAGCCGGCCAGGAATTCCCGGTAGTTCCCCAGCACCGCAAGACATTCGATGAGCGATTCCCTTGACACCCGCCCCGAAGTAAACACATCCCTCCCAAGGGCCACAGGCTTTCCCGCCCTGTCCAGCACCTTCCACCGGCCGTCTCCTGAGATTTCCGCGACTAAAAGCCTGATCCCGGTGGAACCTATCTCCAGAACCGCGGCCAGGCGGGGCTTTGTTTCCATAGTTTTACTTATTATCGGCTGCGCCGGTTCCTTAACATTACAAACGTCTCATTTTCCCGCCTTGAGCCTTAATCCTTTCCGTTCGGTTCCGGCCTGGAGCACCACAAGAAAATCCTTACCCTCGAAGGGCAGTTCAAAGCGATACTCGTCCTTTTCGGCGGGGGTGAAAAAAAATTTGTCCGTGTATATTTCGGGAGCCTTCCCCTTGTCCTGCTTTGAGATCACCGGAGAAACCGCTATGGCCGCTTCTCCGGTATAAACTTCTCCGGAAGGGGGCGCGGTTTTTTGTATAAACACCGAGAGCGTTCCTCTATCGTTCCGGACTATGGCAAGGGCCACCGTATTTCCCCCCAGATCGACGCCCTTTTCACTCCCCCCTGAACGGGAACTGAGGGCAAGCATGACGCAGACCATGAATATGGAAACCAGGAGGAAAAGATTCGATTTTTTCCCTATCAGGTTCCTCACGATTCCCGGCCCCGGAGCGTCATCGTAAAGCGCTCTCACCGCGGGGGACGCTCTCTTGAGGCGGTGTTCCCGGGAATAATAAAAGACCGCTTCCCCTGTGTCCGTATTTTTTCCGCCTGAAGAATCCCGGTCAGCCATTGAGAGCCTCCTCATGCCCCGGGAGCCAGGCTTCTCCGGCAAGAGAGGCGGCCTTGTCCGCTACTTCCAGGGGATCCAAAAAACGGCCGGCAAGCTCTTCCGATTTGACGGAAGCGATGAGGAGCGCCGCGGCGACGGCCGCGCAGACATAGCCGTCGAACCCCTGGCCGTCCTGCATCATCCTGGCGCCGATAGCCGCGCAGAACCCCGCCAGGAGATCCCCGCTCCCGCCTGCGGCCAGGGCCGGCACCAGACCGTCCACCACGGCGAGTCGGCCGTCAAATGAGGCGATGGTCATAACATGGCCCTTAAAGAGGATGACCGCTTTTTTCTCCTTTGCCAGCTTCAATAATATGGGAGCCGGCCGGAACAGAAGCTCTTCTTTTTCAAACCCCCCGTAGGAGGCAAGCTCCCCCGGGTGAGGGGTGAGAATAGTCCTGCCGTGAAAAACCGCTTTCCCTGCCATGTCTATGGCGTCGGCATCCAGGATAAGAGGAGTTCCCTCTTTCTCGTATTTGAGCGCTTCTTTCAACGCTAAGGCCCGATCAAGGGTTTTCCCCCATCCCGGCCCCAGGAGTATGGCGTCGGGGGTAAAACGGCCGCCCTCGTCCTCGGCATCCGCCTTGTCCGAAGGAACCGCCATAATTCCCCCGGCCCTGGAAGCCAGAATAGGGTAGAGATCCTTGTCGCTCACAAGGCGTATGAGCCCCGCCCCCGCCGCCTGAGCGCCTCTGGCCGCAATCAGGGCGGCCCCGGCGCTCCCCACAGCGCCGGCCCGGTTTTCCACGGTTCCCCGTTTGTGCTTATAGGCGTCGGGCCTTACCTTCCGTATCATGGGGCCGGCGCTGTTCCAGTCCACAAGGTCCCCTCCCCTAC
>JAISAK010000073.1 GCA_031266695.1 Treponema sp. | reverse complement strand
AAGCTGCCGCAGATGTTTTTCAAATACCTGCTGATGGGAATGGGCCCTGAAAAGCACCGCTATATCGCCCGGTTCATGCCTGTTTCCGCCCTGCCCGTCCTTTTCTTCAAGAAGCTGTGTTATGCGCTCCGCCACAAAACGGGCCTCGTTTTCTACAATGCCGAGGTTTTCATTTCCTTCGCCGCTTTCGCCGTTTTCCGTTTCGGCGTCTCCGCCGGTTTCGTTTTCGTCATCATCGCCCGCGGCGGATTTCTCCCCGTCTTTTTTGTTGAGTATGCAGACGGTGAGGGAGCCTTCGTGTTCCTTCACCGCCCGCAGCGGCGTATAGGAAGCCTCAAAGGGCGGCAGCGCCCCGCCGCCGTGGGAAACGGCGCCGCCTGAGAGCGGCGCGGCCGGAGGCGCGGCGGCAAAGATCGAGGGGTATTCCCCCGGGGCCTTCTCCCCCCGCGGATCGAAATCGCTGCCGCCGAAAAGCGCGTTAAAGGAGCCTATCAATTCCGGCGAGGAACGGTAATTGTTTCGCAGGGGAAGATCCGCGCCGCCCAGCCCTTCCTTTAATCCGCGGAAAACCGAAACATCGGCGCCGCGGAACCTGTAGATGGACTGTTTTTCATCACCGACAAAAAAGAGTTTTCCCGGTACAAGATTCTCCGGCGGGGGAATGCCGTCACATTCTTCTTCCGTTTTTTCCGCCAGCAGAAAAAGAAGCTCCTTCTGCATTTCGTTGTTGTCCTGAAACTCGTCGATCATAATCGCTTTGAAGGCGGCCTTTTCGCTTTTTCTGATATCCTTCTGATCCCGCAGAATAGCGCGGGACAAGCGGGCCGCGTCGTCGTAAGTCAGCACCCCCTCCGTCCGTTTTCTGTCCAGGTAACGCCGCTGCAGGGTCTCCAAAAGGGACATGAAGGAAAGGATAAGGCCCGCCTGCATACAAAACACGGCCAGGGAGGAAAATTCGCCGAAAAGTTCTTCCCGGATAAACTTGATTGATTCTTTTACCGGGTTATCGCTTCTTCTGCCTTTCTGCAGGTTAAGCCGGATCAGGCTCGACATAAATTCAAGGAAGCCAAGTATGAGGCCGTAAACCGGATGAGCTTCGGCTTCGGCGATGCGGTCCCGGTTTTTGGAATCCCCGGAGTCCTTCCGGGCGGATGCCGCCGCAGGGGCAAGCAGCGAATCAAAATACGCGCGAAGATCGCTTTTATCCGGCGCTTTTATCCGTCCCGATTCGTATTGGGCCGCCAGCGGGACAAGATCCGGAAGCAGCTCCCTGTCTTCGTTGATGCAGCCGGATATGTGGTTTAGAACATCCCGGATTTTTTTAATCTGGCTTTCCCATTCTTCGCCGCAGATAAAATCAAACTGCCTGATTACATTCCCCGTCAGGCCGGGCTTTTCATCAATAGGGCTGTATTTGAACAGCGTTTCGGCAAAAATTTCCTCCGCTATTTTTTCCGGTCTTTTTTTCAGATAGAGCCGCTCGACCGCCGGATGATGACGATGGGCAATAAGGAAAGGAAAGGATTCTTCAAGGGCTATGCCGCGGCAGCGATCCTCGTCAATGGAAAAATCGGGGCTGACTCCGTAGCGGGGGGCCGCCTGCCTGACCAGGGCGGCGCTGTAGGAATCCAGCGTTTGTATGCGGGCGTGAACAAAGTCATCCAGGGCCCGCCTTGCCCTTTCTTTCCGGGGGCCGGAATCCCCGGATGCTATTTCGCCTAACGTTTCGTAAATACGCCGGTACATCTGGGCGGCGGCTTTCCGGGTAAAGGTGAGCGTAAGAATTTCATCGACCCTGAAATTCCTGTCCGTTATGAGCCACGCAAAGCGCCTTGCCAGCACCAGGGTTTTGCCGGAACCGGCCCCCGCGGCGATTACCGCGTTTTTATCACAGTACGCGGCTCTCCGCTGCTCTTCGTTAAGTTCCTTCATCTTCCCGATCCTGAAGCCCTGTTTCCCGGTCTATTTTATAGGTTGTCCGGCATATCCGGTGGCAGGAACACGCGGCGCATGTATTGTAATCGGAATTAAGGGTCGAAAAATTGCCGTCCCCGATCTCGCTTACATACTGTCCGGTCTTTGTTTTGAATTCGTTCATTATATCCGCAAATAAATCATCCGTCCGCAGGATTATATCTTTTTTCCTGCCGGGACTTGTCCTCTTTGTTACCTGATTTTTTACGGCGCCGAAAAGTACCCTCGGTCCGGCGTCAAGGATGCTGAAAAAAAACGCCCCCTGTACTTCCCCGGCCCCGTTTTCTTCGGCAAGGCTCAGGTACATGGGAAGCTGAAAATTGGTAAGGCCCTTTTCCGTTTTACCGGTACATTCGGCCCGCTTCGGCATATTTTTCAATTTAAAATCCACAATAAAGGCGGCTCCCCCGGAATCCGAATCTTCCCGCGCATCCTCCAGCATCAAATCAACCGTTCCGTTAAGGTAATAGGCGTCCCGCTCCGCCGTGTATTTTGCCTCGCTTCCCGTTACGCGAAAACCGGCAAGGTAAGGGAAAAGAGCGGCAAGGCATTTCTCAAGCCGCCGCAAAACGGACTTTTCCTCCGCCTGGGTAAGCCGCGCCGCAAGGGCGCTCATCTCCGCGCTTTTTCCCGGCGTCAGACGGGGAAAGGCGTCAAAGACTTCCCTTGTGCTTGCCTCCAGCAGCGCGCGATAGGCCGGGGGCAGGGTTCCGCTTTCCGGGGAGGAGCCTTCACCCGCGGACCCGGCGGAAAAGGCCGGAACCGGGAGAAGGGTTTCGCTGTTTTTCAATTCCGTGAAAAAGCGGTTCAGCACGGCATGGTATATTGTTCCCGCCATATTTTCCGGCCCGAGGCCGGCCTCTATCTCAACGGTTTCAAGGCAAAGCACACGTTCAAAAAGCCATTTGAGGGCGCAGGTATAGTAGGCGCCCAGCGACGTGGCGGACACGCTGAATTTGCCCGGAAAGGCCGAGCCCCCGCAGAAGCGATCCCTGATAAGCCGCAGCAGGGCCGGATTGGCGCGAAACTTTCCCGGCAGCGTTCCACCGCCCGGCTTTGCGTTATTTTCGGCCCGCGGCGCCGGGGGGGTTCTCCGCCCGCGCCACGCTTCAAAGCCGGCCGCCTGGCTTTCATGCAGCCGGGAAGGAAAGGCTGTTTCTCCGGCGCCGCCGCGCTGCAGGGCGCGGTAAAAGCCGCTTTCCGCGCGGAACAAATCCCCGGCAAAAGCAGAGGCTTCCGCGGCGGGAGGGCCTTCCCGCGCTCCGGCCGGATTGTCTTTGGCATAACGCAGCCTCGGTTCCGCGGGGGCCCCCAGGCGGCTGTGGGGAATGGCGTAGCCGGAAAAACCCTGTTCCGCGCAGAAGAATACCGCGGGCATGGCGGAGTTCAGCTTGTGCAGATTGATGTACGCTTCGGAGACATCCTCGTCGGCAATGCCGAGCTGTTCCCGTTTTATGCGGGAAAGAAAACCGAGCCGGGAGAAGACCGTTGAAAGATTATTTTGGCTTGCGCCAAGGATGACATGACAGGTAAAGGGCGCGGGCGCCGCGGTACGGTACGGAAGGATCGCAACCCCCGATGAGGGCTGCCGGGCAAGGTAAGAAATATCCTGAAGATGCTCCGTAAAAAACATAAAAGGATCGGGCGCCTTTACATCCGGAAAGGCTTTTTCAATTTCCGCAAGGGACATTAATTCGGAAACGCAGCGGGAAAGGATTAAATCCGTTTCGGGAAGACAGGCGTCCATGTCAAAAAAACGTTCACGAAAATTGAAGTATTGCCTGCGGAGCTCCGCAAAGGAATTCGCGCCGCGCAGGGAGCCGGCTTTGCTTTTCATATCCCTGTAAAACCGAAGCGTGGAATTTTCGTAACCGCCGAAGGGATTCCTGAAAGCCTCTTCCCAGACATTCACCGCAAGCTGTCCGCCGTCTTCCTCCTCAAACCACGAAGCGATGCAGTTGTTTTTAATTCCGAAGTCGATTAGCCGCTGAATGTCTTCACTGTCCTTCCAGGGCAGATGCCGGTTGGAAAGCAGCGCGACAAGGGCGTCAAAGGCAAAGTCCCGGGAAACGCAGCCGGCAAGGGCCCTGAAAAATTGTCCCGCCGGATACGACGCAAGGGGCTTGCCGGTACGCCGCACAAAGGGGATGTTCCGGCAGGCAAATTCGCGCAGCACATAGGGTTCGTAGTTTTCGGTATCGGGAAGGCTTACCGCGATTGTATCCCAGGGGATTTTTTTTTCTTCGTGCAGGGCGCGGATATAAAGGGCGGCTTCGCTTATTTCACTGCGGGAATTGGTATAAAAGAAGATATGGCGGGGCTTGTCCGCCGCGCCGGTTTCGGAAAGCCGCACCGGGATAACCCGCTCCGTCTTTTCAAGCAAATCCCGGTATTCACTGTAATCGGCAAGGGCCTCGGGGAAAAAGATAAAGCATTTCTTTCCGGTATCGTCAAAGGGAGGAGTCTCCCAGGCCGGTTCAAAGAGTCCGTGGCCGTCAAGAAATTCCCCGTAACGGAGGGCGAGCGTGTAAAGGTCCCGGTCGGTCCCGTCAAGGATTTTCGCGGGCCTCTCTTTGCCGACGCCCGCCGCGGAAATCCCGGCGGCCTCCCTGAGCCACAGGCCAAGCTGGGGAAGTATGCCGGCAAGCCAGTCCGCAAACCCCGCGGCCTGCTGCGCGTATTCCTTTACTATGAGCGAAGTAAAAAGCGGCGTTCCGCCCGCCCCGCAAAGCTCCATGTTTTCCCTGATAAGGCAGGAGGCAAATATTTTGCGCATAACGGAAGGGACGCTTTTTTTGTCCTGCACGCGGGATCGGATGGAATTCCGCTTAAAGGTATCCCAGGCGATAAATTTTTCCATGGCCGCCGTGCCGCCGCCCCTGATGCGCAGCAGGTGATCCGCCCAGCCGGAGGCCGCCACATCGGTAGGGAAAACGAACAGGGCTTCGGGATCGTCGGCGTTTTTCAGGAGAAGGGCCTCGACGGAATTTAAACCCCCGTTATGCGCGGCCATAGACCCCCGCTCCGACAACTCCGCGCCATTTACGCGCTCTTTAACTGGCCGTGCAGCTTTCCGATGACCTCCATCCAGTGGGATATGTCAATGTGCTGGGGGCAGCGGCTTTCGCACTGGCCGCAGGCCGCACAGGAGGAAGCCCGCTCTTTTTCGCTTTGAAGCTGATATTCCGACAGAAAAAGGAAACCCGCCATAGGATGCTTGTTGGCCAGAGCCGTCTTGTAATTGTTGTAAACGGCCAGGTTTTTGGGGATCTCGACGCCCTGGGGACAATCCATGCAGTAACGGCAGCTTGTACAGGGTACGGAGGCGGATCTGCGGTATGCGGCCAGGGCTTTTTCGATAACCTGGTAATCTTCCGCCGAAAGGGGCCGGAGGGGGCTCATAACGCTGACATTGTCTTTGACCTGATCCAGGCTGGACATACCGCTTAACACAACCTGCACCCGGGGGAGGGATGCCGCATAACGAAGGGCCCAGGAAGCGGGGCTTGCTTTGGGGTCGGCTTCGCGGAATATCCTGAGGGAATCGTCACAAAGCTTTGCCAGGGTTCCTCCCCGTATCGGTTCCATTATATTGACCGGTATATCCTTTGAGACGAGTATTTCGTATA
>JAISAK010000035.1 GCA_031266695.1 Treponema sp. | reverse complement strand
AATATCCCGGGAATCCTTGAGCGGAATTGCTTCGTCGCTCATTTCCCATAACACGACCCTGCAAGGTCTTAACGGACAGGAATCCCTCCATCTTTACCTTGAACTCTATATGGTAAAAGTGCTGATCAATTTTAAGATGTAAATGCAGAGAACAGGGAGCAGGTGTCACTGTTCCCTGCTACTTCGTGGTATACTTGAGGTAAGGAGCGCGATATGGGCGAAGTACGAACGGAAATCACCCTGATCAACATCAGGGATCAGAACGTGGCGGATGGGGGTTATATGCCCCAGGATCAAGTCCGGCGGCTCACGGTCAACGCCGTAGTGGATACCGGCGCAAGGACTGGGACCGCAGGTCCCTTGGTCATCAACGAGAAAACCCGCGAAAAACTGGGGTTGCGGGTGGAGGAACCCGCTGAAACTACCCTTGCCGGAGGGATAAAGGTTCCCAGCGGGACAACCGAATATGTGGAGGTTCGATGGAAAGACCGGAAAACCTCCTGCCAGGCGGTGGTCCTCCCCGGTGAGGAAGAGGTCCTCATGGGCGCGTACCCCTTGGAAGGCATGGATTTAACGGTTAATCCCAGGAAGCAGGAAGTTGTCGGCGCCCACGGCGACAAGATTCGCAACGTGGTTAAGTGAACAGGGTACAGGAGGCCGCCTTGGAAGACCCGGTTGTTTTTTTTCACGGTTTTGAGGAAAAGGAACTTTTCGCCATGATAGACGCGCTCAAAAAGGCCGCGTCCGGCATGGGGCTTGACGCAAAGGCAATCGCCTTTGCCTCGTCCACTCCGGTAAACAGAAAATGGAAAATCCGCGACCTTGTCAGGGAAGTGCGCCGGGAACATGAGATGATGAGCGGGGGCACATAAGCCCCAGCCCGCTACACCGGCAGCTCTTTTACCTCAAGGCCCAGAACTTTGGCGGCCTGCTCCGCGTTTTTTACGCCGCTTACAATAACCGGGCAGGAGGGAGTCCGGGCGGCCAGGGCTTTAAGGGCGGCGGAGATTTCTTCCTGTGAAATCGTGACAAGCTGTTTGAGTTTCCGCTCCCGGTAAGCGTCTTCTATGCCGTAGAGAAAACGCAGAAAGTCGGTTATTCCCTTTTCCGCTCCGGTGCGGGGGCGTGTCTCGCGGGCGTAACAGCCGATAATGGCTTTTACCAGCTCGTCCTCCCGGGCGTCTTCCGCGCCCGGACCGCTTTCGCTTCCTTCACCCGCAAGGCTTTGAAGAACCGAAGAAAAGGCGCCGATTGAACGCAGGGGATCGGGATCGCGATAGGTGGAAAAGGAAAAGCAGCCCTCAAGGCTGTCGGGATTTGCGAAAGCGCCGTAGGCTCCGCCTTTCATGCGAATATCTTCCCAGAGGGCGCCGGTTGAAAGCTGGTGGGCAAGTACGATCTCGGCTGTCTGCTCAGGCGAATCGAAGGGCGCGGCCTTGAGGGTCATGGCGGCAAAGCCGACCTGCAGGGAGGGAGAAGCCCAGACCTCGCCGCGCGCTGCGGATAACGGCGCGCCCGGAAGCTCCTTCGGCAAGGCGGGGCCGGCTTGCGGCGCGCCGGCGGGAAGGCCGGCGGAAAGGCCGCGGAAAGCGCCGGCGCCCGCGGTATCGGGATTCCCCGGGCGGGGCGGGCCAAAGCCGCCGAATCTTTCCGCAAGCATACCAAGGCCGGCTTCGAGGGCGCGGGCATTGCCGGTAAGGTTGGCGACAAGACCGCCCCGGACTATCAATTCCCGAAGAGTCTTCAATTTTCCGATTATTTCGGCGGTACCGGTTTCCGCAAGGCGGTGGGCAAATTCTATCTGCGTAAGGCCGCCCCACAACTCTTCCACGCTTCGGGCGCGGGTAAAAAAACGGTTGGACCGCGTCAGGGCATAGCTGTGCCCCAGAGGGGCAAGGCTTGAATCAATCTCGTTCTTCATCTCAAGAACCAGATCCCTGACGCGGCGCTCGTCGGAGAAATCCGCTTCGGTGATAAGCCTGAGGGCAAGGTCAAGGGACGCGCCGGCCTTTTCATCCAGCGCTTTAAGGCGGTAGATGATCCAGTCGCGGCCGGCGATGTCCGGCAGGCCCGCGGAGGCTTTGATAAATTCCTCCGCGCCGGATGCGGCGGAACCGTTCTGAAGCATTGCGGTGAATCCGCCCGCGGTACGGGCAAGAAGGCTCGACACTTCTCCGTAATCCATGCCGGGCAGGCCGACGGAAACAACCGCGCGGGAAAAGAAAGGCAGCCAAAGGTAATCGCCGGGACTCAAAACATCCAGGGGAAAAGCCAAATCCACGTAGCTTATGCCGTTAGTGTAAAGCTCATGGTTAAGGACGGGGATTCCTCCGGCATCGCCGATCCTCCGGGGTATCTTTTCGATTTCGGCGGAAAGATCCTTTCGGGAAAGATGGGGAATGGCCGCAAGCGCCTCCGGGCTGTCGCCTTCGGTCTGGAACCTCTCCAGGGCGGCGGATTTTTCAATGATTGCCCGGCGCTCCGGTTCCGGAAGGCCCCGCTCCTTTTCCGCAAGAGCTTCGGCGCGCTCTGCCTCCTGCTTCTCAAGAAAATCCTTCTCGGGATTCAGCGCTACCAGGGCGCGGTGGGGATTATCAAGCAGATATTTTTTGATGAGGGATTCAAAATAGTGCTTGTCCGCGGCAAGGCGATTCTTCAGTTCCGTCATGCAGGGCATGAAAAGCAAACTCTCCCAGGGTTTCGCGCCGTGAAGCCAGCCCCGCAGGGAACGGCGCATCCACACCAGGGAGAAGGGGCCGCCGGAGCGGCGTATCTCGCGGTGGGAAAATTCCATGGAAAGCAGGGCCGCCTCAATTTCTTCCGCCGGAATGCCTTTGTCCGCAAGGCGGCGCAGCTCTCCCAGGATCAGATCTTCCACCTGCCGCGGCGAGACGCCTTTCTTGAGGCCCCGCAGGCCCGCGACAAAGAGAGTTTCCCGTATTTCACCTTCAAGGCCGGAAACCGGCGCAATATCCTCCCCAAGCCCGGACTCTATAAGCGCCCGCGTCAGGGGAGATCCGTCATGCCCCAAAAGAATTTCAGTTAACGCCGCCAGGGCATGGGTTTCGTTCGAATCCAGCACGTCGGAACACAGCCAGGAAAGAAAGGCCGTTGACTTTTTTTCACCCCCCGCCGGACAGGGAACGGTAAAATTCTTCGGCGCGTCCCAGCGTTTTATTTTTTCAATCGGCGGGGCCGCCGCGCCGGGTTCAAGGCTTGAGAAAAATTTCCCGTCGAGAAAGGCAAGCTGTTTTTCCGTGGGAATGTTTCCCGCAAGGAAGATTCGGCAGTTTGCCGGAGAATAGCGCCTGCGGTGAAATTCGGCCAAATCTTCCCGGCCGAGATCGGGAATATGCCCGGGGTCTCCCCCGGATTCAAAGGCGTAGGGGGAACCGGGCATTACCGCCTTGACCGACCAGAGTCCCGCCCAGGCGTCAAGCGAGGAGTAAGCGCCCTTCATCTCGTTGTAAACAACGCCGGTAATCCGCAGTCCGCCGGGCTGTTCCTCCTTCCGGGCCTTCTCCGCGGCGAATTCCAAACGATGCCCTTCCTGCATAAAGGTCCATTCGGAAAGCAGGGGCCGGAAAACCGCGTCGCCGTAAACCGCCATAAGGTTGAAGTAATCGTGTTCGTTTACCGAGCTTGCCGGATACACCGTCTTGTCGGGAAAAGTCCAGGCATTGAGAAAAGTCTGAAGACTTCCCTGGGCAAGCGTCAGAAAGGCGTCCTTGAGGGGATAATGTTCGGAGCCGCAGAGAACCGAATGTTCAAGAATATGGGCGGCCCCGGTGTCGTCTTCGGGCGCCGTGGCAAAGGCAAAGCTGAAAAGATTCTCGTTGTCGTTATTCAGTACATGAAAAACTTCCGCGCCTCCGCCGCAACGCCGCGCCCAGACGCCGAGGGCTTCCATCTCCGCAAGTTCCACCAGGTCGAGAATCTCGAACCCGCTGTCAAGAATTTGTCCCTTCCTGAGATTACAGGAAATTCCCTTAACCGCCCGGCCTTCGCCGGCAGCGCCGGGCCCGCCGTTCTCTGCATCGTTCATACAAAAACATCCTCATCACTTAATAATGGCATGCTGCCGTCCTCCCGGGCCTTTCTAAACCAGGCCAGGAATTCCCGGGCCGCGGCGTCGCAGTCGCTCTTGGGTACGGCGCCGAGAATCTCCCCTTCCTCAACGACAGCCTCGCGGCGCTGGGACGAAACATTGGAAAGTATCTTGCCGCCGAATTCTTCCCCCCGGCCCTTGAGGAGTACGGCAATATCCTTGTCGCTCATGGTTCTGAGTTTTTCCTGCAGGGGACGATCGAGGGCCAGGGTCACGTCGTCCAGGGTGTAGAGCCTTTCCTTGAGATCCCGGCCAAGATCCGGGTTTACCTCCTCAAGTTCGCCGATAAGCCGATCGCCGAAGGAATAATCCCCCTGTTTAAGAATCGCGGCGAGGGTCTTCATGCCGTCAATTGCCGGGGCCTCCGCGCCGGAACGGCCGATATGCCGGGCCTTGTCCTTTACCGCGGCGGCCACCCGTTCCAGCACTTCCGGGGAAACCTCCGCCTGCCGGGCAATGCGCCGCGCTATTTCAAGCTTTCGCTCAAGGTTCATGCCGGCCAGAACATCGGCGGATGACTTTGAAGGCAGCCGGGAAAGGATAAGCGCGGCGGCCGTGGGAGCTTCGTCTTTGAGAAGAAGCCCAAGCTGTTCCGGGGAAAAATCCTCAAGAAAACCAAAAAGGTTTCCTTTTGAATCAGGGACGGTTTTGTTGAGCAGGGCCTCGCCTTTTTCCGGGCCAAAGGCTGCGTAGAGAATACGGCGCGCCGCTTCGACGCCGCCGGAGGAAGCGCCCGAAAGTCCATAGGGCGCGGAAAAAAGGGAGCGGAATTCGGCCAGTATCGCTTCCCCTTCCCCGGCCCTGATGCCCCGGAGGGACGCGATTTCCCGGGAAAGGGCCTCTACCTGGCCGGTATCCAGCTCCGCGAGGATCTTCGCCGCCTGATCCCCCCCGATAAGAATGAGGAATTTGGCAACCCGGCGAACCTTTGAATCCTTTTCCGCCGGCCGGACGGACGGCTCGTCTGCCCGCCGCCCCTCCGCGGCCCGCCGCCCGGAAACCACGGGCTCTGCCCCCGCCGGCCGCGGCGTGAACTGTCCGGCCGCGCCGCGCGCCGCGGCGCCGGAATCGCCGGTTTTAAGCAGCCCGCCGGCGGGCGGCCCCCCGGCGGGCGGGACGGAGTTGGAATAACGCTTCTTTCCACCCCGCGGCGGGTTTTCCTTCTGTTTCAAAACCTTTTGATAGGCGGTAATTCCCTGTTTTATGGAAATATCGGCGGGTTTTTTGGGATTTCCCATGTTTACATACTACGCTAATGGGGAAAGACGCGCAAGAAGCCCCGGATAGCTCTTGTCCGGCAATTAACTGAGGCTGTTCCAAAACTTCAGTTTTTGGAACAGCTTCCTTAGATTTAGGGGAAAAACCGTGCTTTTGACGGTTTTTCCAAGAGCTTGTTTCAAAACTAACCGAGTTTTGGAACAAGCT